>JAPLKQ010000206.1:0-8981 GCA_026387995.1 Bacillota bacterium | reverse complement strand
ATCACCGATATCGACGATAGTAGACGGTTGTTGTCCCGTCAACGGGCCATAAACCACGGCAGAAATCGCGCCGTTGAATATCTGGAAGGCCTGTTCACCTGATAGAGCCGGTGGTTCGTTTGATTTATTTGCGCTTGGAACAAGCAAAGGTTTTCCAACTTTCGAAATCATTTCTTGGACAAATGGAAGTTCGCTCACTCGCAATCCAACTTTACCGGTATGCAGAGAAACCCAAACAGGAAGATTTGCTTTGGCTTTGACAATGATAGTTAACGGGCCAGGCATCAATCGAGCAACAATATTCAGAACACGCTTATCGACAATTGCGACTTTTTCAATGTCTTCAACAGAGGCGCACATCAAAGTAAAAGGTTTATCCGCAGGACGATGTTTTGCATCGACAAGTCGGCGAAAGGCTTCTTCGTTATCATATATTACTCCAAGTCCGTAAACGGTCTCGGTTGGAAAAGCCACCACTTCTCCTGAGAAAAGAAGAGAAGCGACTTTATCAATTTGTTTAAAAGTTAATTTTAAGGTGTCCATATCATTTCCTACTTGATTATTTTAGCATTTTGCGGATTATATACAAGATATAAGAAACGTGTTTTTCCCTGCAAATCCTTAATAAATTTTGCTTTAGAACCAGCTAAAGTCTCTTCAAGCATATTTTTCAGCCGCTCTTCCTGATCGTAATTGATTTCAAAAAAGATCGTTGAACCTTTATGCAATACAAGAGAACATGTCTTTATGATGTTTTCATAGAAATCTATGCCATGTGGCGCAAAGAGAGCACCATGAGGTTCGTAATTAAAAACATTGGAATCAACATCACTCGAATTTTCGATATAAGGTGGGTTCGAAATTAAAACATCGAGAGTTATATTTTTTTCAACTAATGGGAGTAATAAATCACCTTCGAAAAACGACACGTTGCTATGGAGTTTCTTGGCATTCATTTTGGCGACTTCCAGTGCATCATAAGAAATATCCGTTCCAAAAATTTTTGATTTTGGAAATTCTTTTTCTAAGGCAAAAGCGATGCAACCAGATCCTGTTCCGATGTCCGCAATAACAAGATTTTCCTGTGAATAGTTTTGACGTATAATTTTAGTGATTTTTTCAACTAATTCTTCAGTCTCGGGTCGTGGAATAAGCACGCGTTCATCAATAAATAAAGGGATTCCACAAAAGGTTGTCTTTTGGAGGACGTATTGAACTGGTTCTCCATTAATAACCCTAGCAAAAAGCCGACGGAATTGGTCTAAACCCTTCATTGGTTTGTTCATTGCAATATATAATTCGGACATCGTTTCAATGCCATTCACTTCTGCCAATAATATTCTTATTGTCATCTCTTCAACGGCATGAGAATGCGATGCAATCATTTCGTTATAAACGTCACGAATCGTTGGCATGTTATTCGCCTGCCATTTTGCTCTGTTGATCGTAATGGACTAATGCGTCAATTACTTCATCTAAATCTCCTTCGATGACACGGTCGAGTTTTTGAACTGTGAATCCAATCCGGTGATCGCTGACTCGGTTTTGAGGATAGTTATAAGTCCTGATTTTTTCTGAACGTTCGCCAGTTCCGACTTTCAGTTTTCGCTCATTGTCGATTTTGGCGTCTTGTTCAGCCTGCTTGGCAGCCAAAATTTTAGCTCTAAGCATGTTCATGGCAATTTCGCGGTTTTGGATTTGAGATTTTTCAATTTGGCACGCAACCACGATTCCTGTCGGAATATGGGTAATGCGAACTGCGGATTCGGTTTTGTTGACGTTTTGGCCGCCAGCACCCTGGGAGTGATATGTATCGACTTGCAAATCCGAGGTATTAATCGTGACTTCAACCTCTTCGACTTCTGGCATCACTAAAACAGTTGCGGTCGAGGTATGGATACGCCCGGATGATTCAGTCTTGGGGACACGTTGGACGCGGTGAGCACCACTTTCAAATTTCAATCTTGAATATGCGCCTTCGCCTTTAATCATAAAAGAAATTAACGAGTAACCACCCATCTCGGATGGACTCTCGTCGATCATTTGAATTTTCCAGCCTTTTTTCTCAGCATATTTTACATACATGCGAAACAAGTCGCCGGCAAAAATGTTGGCTTCATCGCCACCTACAGCACCGCGAATTTCAACAATGATATTCTTGTCATCGTTAGGATCGTGTGGGATTAATAATAGGCGCAATTCCTCTACCAATTCATTTTCACGAGTGGTTAACGCTTTATATTCTTCTTTTCCCATCGTCGCCATTTCGGGGTCAGGGTCGTTACTCATCGCCATGGCTTCTTTTTTATCAGCGTTGACTTTTAAATATTCATTAAATTTATCAACAGATTCCGCGATTGAAGAGCGCTCTTTCGAGAGATCACGAAAACGATAGATGTCACGAGTAACGTGTTCATCCATTAATTCATTGTCAATTTCGGCAAGTCTTACAACAGTTGCCTTTAGTCTTTGCAGCATCGCATCTTCCATTTATGGTACCCACTTTCGCAGTCTTTCGTATTTTATCATATTTTCATCCTAACTGAAAGGCGCAGGCGGTTATATTAATATTCTATATTAAGAAGCAGGTTTTTTGTTTAAAGAAAGGCCGGAAAAGTGTATAATAATCGTTAGGTGAAACGCATGGCATATAAAGCACTATATCGGACTTATCGGCCCTTAACTTTTGAAGAAGTGGCGGGGCAAAAACACATTGTTAAAACTCTTCAAAATGCGCTAGCGAACAACAAAATCGCTCATGCATATCTTTTCTGCGGACCACGCGGAACCGGAAAAACCACAATGGCTCGGTTGTTTGCGAAAGCACTCAACTGTGAACAAGGCATTGGTCATCAATGCAACGTTTGTAGTAACTGTATTTCCATTAACGATGGAAGCCATCCTGATATTATTGAAATCGATGCGGCTAGTAATAATGGTGTCGACGAAGTTCGCAGTTTGATTGAAAAAGTCAAATATTCGCCGATTAAAGGCAAATACAAAGTTTATATCATCGATGAAGTCCACATGATGAGCAGTGGTGCTTTCAATGCCTTGTTAAAGACACTCGAAGAACCGCCTGCCCATGTCATTTTTATTCTCGCAACTACGGAACCTCATAAAGTCTTACCGACAATCATCAGCCGTTGCCAAAGATATGACTTTTCAAAGGTCGACGACGCTTCAATCAAAGAGCGGATGATTAGCATTCTGGAAACCGAAAACGTCGATTATGATGACCGGGTTCTTGATTTGATTATCAGTCTTGCCGATGGAAGCGTTCGCGATGCATTGTCGATTTTAGATCAGACATTAGCTTACAGCGGTTCGTTTATTAAAGAGGCCGACATATTGGTATTGTTCGGGCTTGCCGGAACTGCCGAAAAAATACATCTCTTCAAATCCATTGCCGACGGTAACGTCGTTGCCGTATTAAGCAAACTCGAGGAATTTATTGCTAATGGCGTCGATATTCGACGTTTAAATAGCGATTTGCTCGATATTCTAAAAGATGTCTATGTATACGAAAAGACTGGCGAATCTAGCCTGCTTTTGGTTTTGAAAGAAAACGAGGTCATTGATTTACTGAATGGCCGATTATCACTGAAAAAGTGTGGCGAAATGATTGATATTTTATTAAAAGCGCAAAGTGATTTCCGCTTTGTGAATAATGCTCGATCACTCTTTGAAATGGTCCTTTTAAAACTCGCCACGCTTGATGATCAAGAAAAAATAGAACCCGTAAAGGAAAAACCGATTGAAGTCAAAAAAGCACCTATGGCCCCTGCTAAAGTCGAGGTAGCTCAACCCGCTCCTGCTTTGCCAAAAGTTGAAACACCGTTGCCCAAAAATGTGTTACCAAAACCAGAGTTTGTTCCGGAACAACCCGCTCAGCAAACTGTGCTTCCTAAAGTCGATTTCATTAACCAAATCAAACCAGTACCAGCTCCTTTACCCAAACCCGAATTTTCTAATCATGAAGGAGAATTATTAAAATTACGAGCTCCTGACCCGAAACCAGAACCCGTCGTTTCTAAACCTGTACCTGTGATTAAAGTGCCAGACATCAATCCTGCTCCATTACTTTCAGATGGGACCTCGATTTCTATTGATGATGACAATTTCATCAACATTATGATTACCGGAAACAAACAAGAAAAAATCAAACTCTTCGAACGTTGGGATGATTTAGCCGCATTCGCAGCTGACCCTAAAATCGGTAAATATGCTTCATTACTTAAAGATGGGCACCCTTACGTTATTTGTAAGGAATGCTTGATTCTCGAATATGATTTTGAAACCTTGGCAAAAAAGGTTAACGTCTTAGCTAATCAAGCGGCTTTATCAAAAATCGTCGAAACCTTTTTAGGAAGAAAAGTCGTCGTCTACGGATTGCCGCGCAGTGAAACGCTTCGTGTTTCAAAGATATTTCTCAATCTGCGTCAAATTGGAAAGTTGCCGACCGCAAATGAAGTTAAGGTCGTCATTAAGGGGGTTTAGTTTATGAGTATGCAATCATTAATGCAACAGGCCCAAAAAATGCAACGCGAACTCCAGAAAGCTCAGGCCGAATTAGCAAAGAAATCCTTTTCAGGAACAAACGGCGGCGCTGTTACGGTTACTTTACTTGGCAGCCGAGAGGTTACCAAAGTCGATATTGATGAAGATATGATGACAAAAGAAGACAAGGATATGCTGGAAGAAATGATAAAAAACGCCATAAACGATGCATTGGATAAAATCGCTAAAGCTGAAGCTGAAGTTAATGAACGAATTACCGGACGCAGTGGGGGACTCGGACTATGATCCGTGATCTTAAAGCCCTCAATCGCCTTGTAGATTCATTTCGCAAATTACCGAGCGTCGGATTAAAATCGGCCGAACGCATGGCTTATGCTGTTCTGGAAATGAAGCCTGAAGATGTTGAAGAATTTGCGCAGGCGTTGACCAACGTCAAAGTCAAAATTCACAAGTGCCCAGTATGTGGAATCTATACCGAAGATGAGGTTTGTGAAATTTGCTCAGACCCCGAACGTTCTCATGACACTTTAATTGTCGTCAGCTTCCAAAAGGATGTTTATGCTTTTGAAAAAATCGAACGTTTCAAAGGTGTCTATCACGTCTTAAACGGAGTTCTCTCTGCCGTCAATGGAGTCGGTATCGAAGACCTCAGTATTGATTCGCTCATTAAACGCATTACTGAAGAAGATATTAAGGAAGTTATCTTGGCGACAAACCCAACGATCGAGGGTGAAACGACAGCCCTATTTATTGCCAAAATGCTTAGCAAATACACCGTAAAGATAACCCGGTTAGCTTATGGAATGCCAATGGGCGGACATCTCGATTACACTGATTCGATGACGCTAAACAAAGCCCTTGAGGGCCGTACTAAAATCAAAAATGAGGAGTGATCAATATGTTCATCACATTAGAAGGTCCTGAAGGTAGTGGAAAGACCAGCGTCGCAAACGAAGTGTGCCGCCGGTTGACTGAAGCCGGTTACCCCATCGTTCGTACGCGCGAACCTGGCGGAACCCCAATTGCCGAAGAAATCCGCTCTGTCATCCTTGATAAGAAAAACACAGCGCTTGACCCACGGGCTGAAGCTCTTCTTTATGCAGCCAGCCGCCGACAACATTTAGTCGAAAAGGTTTGGCCGGCAATCAAAGAAGGAAAGATTGTCATCTGTGATCGCTTTGTTGATTCTTCATTAGCCTATCAAGGCGGCGGACGCGGTCTTGGCGTCGAAGAAGTTTTGAAAATCAATTTATTCGCAACGGAAAATACTTTCCCTGATTTGACTTTATTGTTTGATATTGAACCCGAAAAAGGTCTAGCCCGAATCGCAAAAAACGCCAATCGTGAAATTAACCGTCTCGATTTAGAAAAACTTGAATTTCACAAAAAAGTTCGGCAGACCTTCCTTGATTTAGCAAAAAAATATCACGAACGTTATGTCATTATTGATGCTTCGAAACCGCTCGATCAAGTGGTGGATGCTGCTTATTCCGCTATCCTTAAAAAGCTTGGTAATAAACAGTGAAAGTTGCCAATTATTTAGAAGTGCATCAACCGTTGATTTATAAGACTATCGTGAATGCGTTAAAAACGCAGCGTTTAAGTCATGCCTATTTGATTATCGGTGAAGCAGGGACCCCGCTACTTCCTGTCGCAACTTATTTGGCAAAATCCATTGTCTGTGAAAATCGCCAGCCGCTCGCATGCGAAGAATGCCTGACTTGTTTGCGGATTGACGATGGCAACTACACGGACTTTGTTGTTTATGATGGAAGCATCAAAACGATCAAGAAAGAAGATATTCAAGCTGTCGAAGCTCGCTATGTCGATACTGCTATTGAGAGCCAAGGCAAAATGATATATGTGCTCCATCTTGTGGAAAATATGACTGCAGAAGCCGTGAATTCCCTTTTGAAGTTTTTAGAAGAACCGGAAAATGATATCTATGCTTTCCTAACCACTGAGAATGAATCTAAAGTCCTTCCCACCATCATTTCGCGCACTCAGACTTTACGTCTCAAATTAATTGACAGAGCCGTAGTCATTCATGAGGCTGTTGATTTGGGCGTCCCCCTGATCGATGCGGAAATGTTAAGTTATTTCTATAATGATGGATCTTCAATCCTTGAACGTTCGACCGATGAAGATTACACGCAGGCCAAAGAAGCGCTTAACGACTTGCTTGAAGGACTCAACAAATCTTCGCAAGCAGCCGTGTTTGTTAGTCAAAAAACCATCGGGCCTTTATTAAAAACCAAAGAAAGTGCTCGCTTCTATCTGGATATGCTCGCCCAAGTATTTCGTGATTTAATAAACGTTCGCTTCGATAATCGCATAACTTTGACAAGTTATGATAGTATATTAAAGGAGTTGGCAATCCGCTTGCCACACCTCGACACAAGTCTCATTGAAATCATGACGGCCCGTGGGCAACTTGATCTCAACCTAAACATACCCTTACTACTCGACCATATCATTTACACGATTGTAAAAGGAGTTGAATCTCATGAATGATGAAAACTTTTCGTCGTCATTGCCTAGCGGCAGTGGCGTTTCTTCTTCCTATTTCGTTGGTATTCGTTTCAATAATGCCAACAAAGCCTACTTCTTTTCGACAGAAGTGGACGATTTAAAAATGGGGGAAGCCGTCGTCGTCGAGACCATTCGCGGCATCGAACTCGGTTATGTTGCCACGCTTCCGCTTCCGCTGGCTCAATATCATATGTCCCTTCAACTGAAGCCCATTACTCGAGTGGCAAGCGAAGGTGACATTCGTCAATCTAACGAGAACGTGACTCGGGCAAAAGAAGCCCTCACTTTTTGCGCCCAAGAGATTTCTAAACTGGGTTTGAAAATGAATTTGATCAGTTGCGAATACACGCTCGACCGGAGTAAGGCCATCTTCTCTTATTTAGCCGACGATCGTGTCGACTTCCGCGAACTTCTTAAAATGTTGGCTAACCACCTTCATACGAGAATTGAACTACGGCAAATCGGAACACGCGATAAAGCTAAATTGATTGGCGGTATCGGCATTTGCGGCCTACCTCTTTGCTGCTCCGCATTTCTTAACGAATTCGATGGTATTTCCATTAACCGCGCGAAAAACCAATTACTCTCGCTCAATATTCCTAAATTAAGCGGCCATTGCGGAAAACTCATCTGCTGCTTAAAGTATGAAGATGACGTTTATACTGAACTCCGCAAGGATTTCCCAAAAGTGGGGCTTCGTCTCACTTATAACGATCAATCCTACCGTATTGCCTCCATGAATGTGCTCAGCCGCATCGTCAAAATCGAAAATGGCGCGGATGCCCAGTTCTTGCCGCTTGAAGAAATTAATAAGCTCATTTCCAAAACTGAAGAAAAGGCCAAAGGCGAAACCCCTAAAGTCGTCGATGCCATGCCTAAATTTGAAGTAAAACCCAAAAACGAAGGAACGCCAAAATGAAACGCGAACTGAACTTTGAAGGCCGGGTAAATATTCTTTACCTAGTTGCCACACCGATCGGAAACCTCGAGGACATGTCACCGCGAGCCCTAAAAGTTCTGAATGAAGTCGAATACATTGCTGCCGAGGATACGCGCACTAGCGGCCTTCTTTTAAGCCATTTTGGCATTAATAAGCCTTTGATCTCTTGCCACGAACATAATGAAGAAGAAGCTTCGAAGAAAATAACAGAACTACTTTCAACCGGACATTCTGTCGCATATATGAGCGATGCAGGATATCCAGGTATTTCCGATCCAGGAGAAAGACTCGTCAAAGCCGCATTGGACCAAGATATTAAGGTATCTGTCATCTCGGGTCCGAGCGCTTTACTCCATGCGCTCGTGGCCAGCGGACTGAAGAGTGACCATTTTTATTTCCATGGTTTCCTTGAAAGCCGTGATGCCGCGCGTAAAAACGAACTCCAGGAATTAGTGAATCGTCCCGAAACATTGATTTTCTATGAAGCGCCGCATCGTATCGATAAAACGCTTAAAGGAATGTTTGAGGTCTTCGGTGACCGCCGCGCCTGTATTGGCCGTGAACTCACTAAAATACATGAAGAGTATATCCGCGGAAATCTCGGCGAACTCTCACAAATCGATCCAGCGACCTTACGAGGCGAAATGGTGATTGTGGTGGAAGGTTGCAATACTGAAATCACGCCGGTAGTCAGCGATGAGCAGATTGTCAAATTTGTCAGTTCACTGACGGATGTCGGCATCTCGACGAAAGACGCCGTCCGACAGGCCAGTTTGGTTCTTAAAGTAAACAAAAATTATATTTATAAACTCTATCACACGAATTAAAAGAAAAACCGGAGGCTACTTTGGAATAAACCCCGTTCAGTAGACACGGAATAAAAAACCGTGTCTTTCATTTTGATAATCTAATTCTGCCGTGATTATAGAATTTCAACCAGTCTTTGACAATCCCGATATATTGCTCCAACGAGGTGACATCGTTGTTA
>JAPLKQ010000216.1 GCA_026387995.1 Bacillota bacterium | reverse complement strand
TTTTTCTATTTTCCAATTCTTCTGCACTCTTGGAACTAATAAACGGCGCCACCAACAAAAGATGTCCATCATTATAGCCAAGTTGATCAATAAACCTGGGTTCGAAATTCGTTTTAACTTCAACTTTGAAGCACGGAAGGTTTTGTGATTTAGTAGGTAGCGAAAAGAATAAAGCAAAATCATGCCTTTCATTATTTAGATGATTGCTGGCTTCGCCTTTGAGGTCAATGTCTGATGCTCCTATGTCATGCAGATACTTGCGAATATAGTATTCTGCATCAATGGATTCGTTTATCATAACTTAAGTATAGCGAGCAAACATCTCCATTTCAAGTGTTGTTTCACTCTTTTTGGTTGTTTCACCGTTTTGGTGTAAGTGGATAAAACAGTGAATGCAAAGATACGCCGTTGAATCAGCACCTATGAAAGGACAAGAGCGTCAAGATAACCAAAGCGCTATTCTTGTTCATTCTCCTTGTCCTAAGTGGAATCATTTCAATAATGTAGCATACATCTCTGGTTTATAGAACCGTAAGACTCTCAGGACTCTTAATGTATTCCAGTGACTATCCCCACCGGTTCTTTCCATTAAGAAATGCGTCGTTCCGCTATAACGATCCTGCACCGGCCAATGACCGGTTTTACTACGTTTGGAGATAATGATATCGAGGGCTTCCGACATCCGTAAGTCGAAAGGGAACTTAATAGAGGCAAAGTAGTCCATGGCCCGGAGTATGTCATAATGCCAGCGGCATGGATACGAAAGCGTAATCATATGGGGATTAATCACTTCGCCGGTATGTTCTGCTTTAAAAAGATGTTTCTTTAAAATGAACTCAGCGCCCTTCGGCACCGCTTTCTTCACTAAGGGGAGTTTATAGGAATAGCCGTATTTTTCATAATCACGGAAAGCTTCTAAGACGGAGATAGTCGTATGGAGTGAACTATGCTCATCGCCCCGTTCCCAGGCACAGTTCCATCCGCCGTCGTGGTATTGATGTTCTAGGATATAGTCCACCATTTCATTGATCTCGGGGCATTGGATATGGGCGTACGCGGCGATATCTAAAATCATCGCCGTCACGCACATATCTTGGTGGCGAGTTTTTCTGACCTTGCCTTGATGGTGCCACATCGTATGTAGCAATATTTCCGTACTTTCGGAATATTCGGGAATCGCAGGATCGATGCCCATATTCTTCAGTTCCAGTAACGTGTAATGGGTGGACGTCCACTTCGGTGAATAGATGCCGTTACCCCATAAGCGGGTGTGACGGTCCCGGAAAGATAAAAGACGTGCGCCCCATCCCTCTAAGGCAATCTTTTTTTGGAGGGTCTTTAAAGTACTTTCGGGAGCATCCAGTAAGTCCCTTTGGGTCTCGTACTGGATAGAGACGTCGCTACTTAGTAGCCACGCGATCATCGGATACGTCTGTAGTGCCATAACGTCACCTCTTCTATCATGATATTGAGGAAAAACAAAATAGATTCTAGGATAAGTCTAGCATTCCAGAACAAAAGAAAAAGCCTAAAGCAAAATGTTTAGGCTTCTTTTACGACTTTATGAAAAGCTCCTATTACAGGTTAGCGCCGTCGAGGATGGAAGTAATCTGCGCTTCGGTAAATTGTCCGTAGTAGTCGGTTTTGCCTAAGGCTTCGTTATCGCTATAAAGGGTATCAAAGGTGGAATAAATGGTCGCATATAAATCATCTTCATAGAAATAGACATCGGCTTTGGCTTTGTTACGTTCCCATTCCATGAAGACGGGGTCATAGATACCGGTGTAGTTGTCTTCGCTGTCCGTGCCGTCAAACTCCGCATAATAATAAAGAGTTTTCATGTATCCGGATAAGGCTTTGGAGCCCCGCTTGGCGCCCCTAAGGACATCGCTTTCCAGTGAACATCCGGTTAAACTGAACGCTAAAAAGATGGTTGTCGCCAAACACAAAGAAGAGGTTATTATTTTTTTCATAACGTTTCCTTTCAATCGTTAATTTTATAGTATCATGGGCAAAAATGGGTGTAAACAAAAATCCGGACAAGCCGGATTTGTACGATAGATAAAAGCTTTTTATAGCGACACTTGTCTGACTTAAATGAGCCGTTCGTGGTTGTCGTAGATAATGCCGTTGACCTCGGTAATATCATAAATCTGGTGTTCGACGCAGTGACGGACGATATAATCGACCTTCGAGGTTTTACCAAAGGAATACCCCGCGGCTTCTAAGAGTTCTTTCGCGTCTACAATATTTAACTCGAGCGCGAGTAAGAGACGATAGACCGTCGGTTTACTCGGGTTATAGTCCGGTTCACATCTGATTTTAGAAAAGAGCCTACGGTCAATCTGGGCTTTCGTATAGACGGTCACGTCATCAAGTTTACGCGCATCGATCAAGGCAAATAGAAACTTAGAGAAGGGCGTGACCTGGGGTTCAATGATTTCGAGGTCGAGATACTTTTCGGAGATTGTTTCGGGTTCTTCTCGTTGGGCGGTTGCCGGGACTCGTTTTTCTTCTTTCCGAGGCATCCTGCTATAGGAAGCGCGGAGTTCGTTTTGATAACCAACACTTTGAAAAGAGAGGTCTTCTTCGTTAATCCAAAAGTCGTGTTCATCGATGTATTTCTTAATTTCGGTCTTAACGGCTAAAAGTTTTTCGTTTGTCGTTTTCAAAGCGACCACTTCCCCTCATAAACATATCAATATTGTAGCATGGAGGTCGAAAGAAT
>JAPLKQ010000079.1 GCA_026387995.1 Bacillota bacterium | reverse complement strand
GACTGGCAAGACGGCGCCAATCGGCGTGTCATTCAAAACAATACCGGCGGCATGGAGGCCGTTTTGACGGATCAGGCCTTCGATTTTGCTCGCCAACCGGACGATATTGAGATAATACTGGTCGCTATCGACCAATTCATGTAATGCGGGGATGTTTTTGTAGGCGGATCTCAGTGTCGTTTTATTATCAGTAATCATTTTGCATAACATATCAATGTCGCGTTCCGGGAAATCAAAAACACGGCCGACATCGCGTAAAGACTGTTTGGCAGCAATGGTTTGGAAAGTGACGATATTGGCAACACGTTGGGCGCCGTATTTCTTGTGAAGATATTCGACCACTTCGCCACGGCGAACATCAGAAAAATCGATATCGATATCCGGCATGCTTTTGCGTTCCGGGTTCAAAAATCGTTCGAACAACAAATCATATTTGAGGGGATCGACTTCGGTGATACCCAAAACGTAACTAACCAGTGATCCCGCGGCGGAACCACGGCCGGGACCCACGGAAATGCCGTTTTCTTTCGCAAAATTGACATAATCGCGGACAATCAAAAAGTAATTGCTGTAGCCCATGTCTTTGATGACGCCTAACTCATAATGCAAGCGGTCAAAATAGCGCGTGTCATCGAGAGGCAACCCGCGTGAAAAGAGACCATCGATCGATAGTTTTTCAAGATAACCATCTGCAGTTTCGTTTGGTGGCAAAGGGAACTTTAGGAGTTGCCCGCGTTTTTGGCTGAAGGTCACTTCGCAGGACTTAGCGATGATTTCGGTGTTAGTCACTTCTTCGCCCGTATAGCGTTCGATAATCTGTGCTTCGCTATACATAAAATTGGGCCCCTCTTGGGCATCAATGTCGAGCTTTGAATCCGTAGCGATGGCTCGAACGATGGAATATACGACAGCATCGTCCTTTTCCTCGTATTTAATGAAAGGGAATGCGACACAGTGGTACTTGTGTGATTCCGCAAAATCACGGACAAAATTGACGAAGGGTTCATCCGTCAGATCATAATTTTCGATGCCGATGAAAAAATCCTTCATGTTTTTAGATAACGTCAATAAGTAAGCGGGAATGCCGGGTTGATTGTTTAAAAACAAATCTGGCAAATGGCTTTCTCTAGCCGATAAAACAACGATGAGGTCCTGCGTATTTTCTTTGAGTTGCTCGAGCGTGATTGGCTTTTGCGATATTAAGCCCGTGAGTTTGCACAAACTAAAATAACCATTCTCGTTCTTTGCGAAAAGCGTGAATAAATCGCCATTAATGTCAACATCCATGCCGATTACCGGCTTAATGCCATACTTTTGTGTTAACGAAATGAATTCAGGAATGCCAAACATGACATTTCGATCTGTTAAACCGGCGGTTTGATATTGTTTTTTGCGTAGCGACGCAATGAGGCGATCCATGGTAAAGCCACTTTGCAAAAAGGAATATGCAGAGTAAATATGCAGCGGGATAAAGCCCATATAAAATCACCTTCTTACTTCAGTAAATGATAACATATTAAGCCTTAAGACGAAAGAAAAAGGTACCACGTTGTGATACCTTTTAAGAGCCTTAAAGAAATAAATTGTCGAGTTCTTCTATAAACTTAGGCAATTCGTCAAGTTTGTCGATTTTTGCGCCGCTCGCTTGGGGATGCCCGCCGCCACCATATTTGGCAGCCACGCCATTGATAGCTTTTTCTTTGCTACGGATGGAGATGCGCCACACATGATCCTTAGGATCTTCGCTAATCGAACACCAAGCGTTGATGCCCTCAATGTTGGCGAAGAGGTTGACGTTTTCCTTGCCGCGTTCAACGGTGATGTTTAGTTCATTTTGAACGTTGAGGTCCAAGACGTAATAAGCGATTCCGTGCGGGGAAACGTTAAAGTGATTCAGAACATAGGCGGTCACTTTTAAATCGGCGATATTTTTTTGGTACATTCTTGGTAAACAGCGCGGCTCAAGCTAAATCCGGTTGCAATCAAATGTTTGGCGATTTCGAACGTATGGCCTGTGGTGGAGGTGTACATAAAACGACCCGAGTCGCCAGCGATGCCGGTAAAAAAGAACGCAGCCGATTGCTTTTCAAATTTATGGTGTCCTGGGAATTGTAAAAGTAGGTTGACAACAAGTTCGCTTGATGCGGCCATGGTGGTGTTCACCAAATTGATATCACAGAAACTTTCAACGACTGGATGATGGTCAATTTTGATGGTTAAGTCTGCGCTCTTAAAGCGATTGTCGGAGACGCGATCGGAATTTCCGGTGTCGAGGACGATGGCTAAGAACTTTTGCTGAAACCATGAATCCTCCATGATTTCCATCGGCGGATATAAACGTGGGGTGAACGAAACATGATCATCGCCAACATAGTGTATTTCCTTGGCCGGGAAATTGTCCTTAAGCCACATGACGAGACCCATTTGGGTTCCAAGCGCGTCAAAGTCTGGCATCTGGTGGCGAAAAACGACAATTTTATCGTAATTTTTTATGGCCTTGTAGATTGCATTGTATTCATTTTTAAAGGGCTTTCGCGCTTTTTTGATATCTGAACTCAGTTTTAACATTGTAAATCCTCCGATTTTATAATCATACACGCAAAAACGCACAATAAAAAGCGATAGGCATCATTTGGAGTGGATTAAAGATTATCGAACGATTTCGCCAACCCGCCCTGTGAGGTTTCACGATATTTATCGGTTAAATCCCTACCAGTTTCATTCATTGTTTTAATGACGATATCGAGCGAAATGCGTCGGCTTCCCGTTAAGTATTTGGAAACGGCGACTGCGTCAAAGGCCCGAAGAACACAAACAGCGTTTCTTTCTATGCAAGGAATTTGCACGTATCCTTCAACGGGATCGCAGGTGAGACCCAAGTGATGTTCGAGAGAGACTTCGGCTGAGTACTCGATTTGATCGTTCGTATAAGCATTTAAATAGGCAATTGCCGCTGCTGTCATAGCGGTAGCAGTGCCGATTTCAGCCATACACCCGCAGTCAGCTCCAGAAATTGAGGCATTTTGTTTGACCATGTTGCCAATCAATGATGCGACAGCGAGTGCGTCGATAATCTGGTCATCGGACAAATTACGATTTTTTTGTAAGAAAAGCATCGCGGCCGGAAGCACGCCACTCGAGCCGCAAGTGGGGGCAGTCACGACTACGCCGCCTGAGGCATTTTCTTCGGCGGCGGCATAGGCAT
>JAPLKQ010000126.1 GCA_026387995.1 Bacillota bacterium | reverse complement strand
GACCGGCTTTTGCCGGCCTTTTTAATATATTGCTTTAAGCCATTCAACCATTGCCTGTTCGTTTCCGGAACCTAGGAGAATAGAAGAATTTACGAGACCCGAATGATAGTTTGCAATCTCACCGGTGACTGCGGCTAAACCATACGTCGTCTTGAATGACAATTCATCGTCGACGGAGAGATTGAGCGAATCAACATCCATGACATAAAACTTTGAAGAAAGACCTTTTACATAGGGAAACAGGTAATTGTAATATAAATTGTTTGAGGCCTCATCTTCGCGAGAGTAGAAATAAATGGTCGAATTGCTTTCCTCGATCAACTGATCAAGCGTCGTCTTGCTAAAGATATAGTTAATTGAAGTGACTTTGACATAACCGCTCATGATGGGTTCAAACGTTACATAATCAAACATCCGCGTCGAACCGTTTCGGCGTGCCGCTAAAGTCCCATCCTTAAAGAAGTATAGGGAAGGCGTGGGAGGATAATTATCATCAAAATAATCGGGATATGCCGTGGGAAGTTCGTCATAAGTGGTCCCGTGAAGCAAGTTATCAAAATGATAAATTAAACTTTTTGACTTATAAATATATTGAAGGAGAGCCGGACGGAAAGCCTCGCAGGAAGAGCAAGAAGCATTCCCAATATATAGAGCAAAACTTTCTTTTGAAGTAATTAATGCTTTTACTTGATTAACATCGACTTCAACGACAAAGTTGCCAAGGGGGTCATTTTGGTAAACAGGCTGGGCGGTTGGAAGGGAGGCGTTTTTTGCGATATACACTTTATTGGCATCGTTACAGCCAGTAAGCGAAAGTAAGGCAGCGAGGGTCATCGCTAACATCAGTGCTTTTTTCATGAAGAGCCCATCCTTTCGTCGTTTTATTATATCATTTTTAATAAAAATGAAGACTAAAGTTACTCGATTATGCTAAGATTATTCACGAAAGGTGGTCCTATTCATGAGCTTATGGCACGATGTAGATCCTAAACGTTTATTACCCACTGATTTTCTTGCCTGTATTGAGATTTCAAAGGGCAGCAAGAATAAATATGAGTTAGATAAAGCGACCGGTGGTCTTATCCTCGACCGTATTTTATATACCTCTACGCACTATCCGCACAACTATGGTTTTATCCGCGATTTGCGCCCATGACCCCTTTTATTCCAGTTACACCGATATTGAACAACTGCCGAAACACGTCCTCGATGAGATTCGTCATTTCTTCCAAGTTTATAAGTCGCTTGAAGGAAAAGATACAGTCGTTCATGAAGCCGAAGGCCATGTGGCCGCTATCCGTATTATCGATAAAGCCCGTAAAGTCTATGAAGAAAAATTTGGAAACAACAAGGAGCACAAATAATGAAACTGTTTATTGATACCGCCAATATCGAACACATCCGCATCGCCAGCAAATGGGGATGCATCAAAGGCGTCACCACCAACCCCTCATTGATTGCTAAAGAAGGTCGAAATCTTCTCGATGTTATCAAAGAAATCGTGACTTTAATTGATGGGCCAATCAGCGCTGAAGTCCAAGAAGCATCCGTTGAAGCGATGGTGGCCGAAGGGCAATCGCTGGCCAAACTTCACAAAAATATCGTCATTAAGATTCCGATGACCATGGATGGCATCGCCGCCGTCTCGCAACTCTCGAAATTAGGCATCAAAACGAACGTCACGCTCGTCTTCTCTGTTCCGCAGGCATTATTGGCTTGCGAAGCCGGAGCGACCTACATCTCGCCGTTTATGGGCCGTGTCGACGATATGGGCGACAGTGGCGTGGAACTGATTGAAAAAATCATGACCACGATTACAAACTACGGTTATGAAACCGAAGTCATCGCCGCCAGCATCCGTAACCTTGCGCACGTCGAGCAAGCCGCTCTTGCGGGTGCCGACATCGCGACCATCCCGTTTGCCGTTCTGCAAAGCATGGTCAACCATCCGTTGACAGCCGCCGGTCTCCAGATTTTCCGGGACGCCGCTAAAAAGTAAAAAAAAGAAGGGCGCAAGCCCTTTTTTCTTATTTAGACTTTCATTAACCGTTGATACTTAATGTCAGCGATTTTTTGGTACACGGGATTCGGCAGGTGCCGTTTCATCATGCAAGCTCAGTAGAACCATAGGAGATCGAGAAAACGGTAGAACGCCATGATTTTTTTATATGGGATGGCGCTTTCTTCACCGTAATAGTTCATCAAGAAGAAGTGGATACGGCGTTCATCGGTGATGTCATTCTCGCTCAAGAAGGAAACGAGGTCAAACACGGGATCGTTCATCGAGGCGTACTCGTAGTCAATCAAGGAAACACGATTTTCATAGAATAAAAGATTGCCGTTAACAACGTCGTTATGGCACAAAACCTGATGTTTGCCGTCAAAGTATTTCTTGGCTTCGGCGATGATGGCGGATTCCAGGGTAGGGTTAATGCGTTCGAAAGCATCGTTTTTGTAAGTATCAAGGCGGTCAAACATCGAAAACTTAGCGCGGATCTTTAAGGCGGCGCCATGAAGTTTCTTTAAAGTGGCGGCCACGAGAACCAATTGTTCATTGCTCGGATAAACGTCTAAAAAGTACGCGTCATCGATATACCGCGTGATTTTTGTCCCGTTACGTTCATTGAAATAAAGGAGTTCGGGAGCGATATGAAGCGGAGCGATTAACATTTCGACGTCATGCTCGGCTTTCGCGGAGTAGTAAGGGTCACGAAAAAGACTCTTGATTCGCATGACGCTGACGCCGTTAATTAGATAATTTTTATTACTGATGCCTGTCGTCAAAGGAAGAATCGAGGTTACTTTGCTGCCAGTCGCCTTCTCATACAAAGACGTAATTCTATCCATATTTGCCTCTTAAATGTATGATAACATAAAATAGTAAAATGGTTAATTTTAAGTTAGAATATCCATGCTTAAAGGAGAAAACTATGGTCCATGTCGTCTTATATCACCCTGAGATTCCTCAAAATACGGGTAACATCATGCGGACTTGTGTCGCGGTCAACGCGCATCTGCATATCATTGGCCCTTTACCTTTTGACTTAAGCGAAAAGTCGCTGAAGCGCGCAGGCATGGATTATATCGAAGATTTAAAGCTTACCTATTATGATTCATTCGATGAATTT
>JAPLKQ010000159.1 GCA_026387995.1 Bacillota bacterium | reverse complement strand
GGTCCGGCCAATGTCGCCACGGAACAGAGTGTCGCCCGTGAAGATTGCGTTGAGGCTCGCAAAGAGGTAACAAACGCTCCCTTGAGTATGGAACGGGGTATGAATGGCCTTGATCTTGAGTCCGAGAAGCGAAAATTCGTAATCGCCATGGAAGGTGATGGGCGAAAGCGTCAATTTTACCGGCAAATCGCTCTTATAAGACCCGTTAAGGCGTGGCGTAGTCAGAAACTCGACATCGCTCTCATGAACGTAGACGGGGCATTTAAAGGCCTTCACGACACGGTCAACGCCGCTAATGTGGTCATAATGGCCATGCGTCAGTAAAATGGCGGTTACGCCACCATAATTTTCTTTGAGGAGCTTCACCAAAGAATCGGAATCGAGGCCGGGGTCAATCACGAGGACTGCCCCACCTTTGGTGCCAATGAGATAGGTGTTCGCCGAAAACTGCCTATAAATCATGGGAGTTATTTCCATAAATCACAAAAAAATAAGGGGTGCACCCTTATTTCTTTTCTTTGTGTGGGGTCATCTTGCCGCATCGTGGGCAGAACTTATTAAGTTCGAGCCGGTCCGGATGCGAACGTTTATTTCTGGTGCTGATGTAATTCTCTTCGCCACACACCGTGCACTTTAACATTAGATTATCACGCATGACTAACACCTCCGATTTCGGTTTTGCGTGCTTATTTTATCACGAATATATTTATATATCTAGTCTATTGTGCATTTTATTCTAGGGAATCGTTCGATATATCTAGAGAATCGCTCTAGATGATATAATAAAACACGGTGATAATATGAAAAATCGTTCACAGACACGAAAGGTCCAAGTCGGTTCGCTGCAACTGGGCGGACAAAACAAGGTCCTGATTCAATCGATGTGCAACATCAAGACCAGCAAAGTCGACGAAGTCGTTAAGCAAATTAACGAGTTAGCGGCTTTAGGCGCGGACTTAATGCGCGTCTCGATCATGGATGAGGCCGACGCGGCCGCCATCAAAGAAATAAAAAAGCAAATCCGGATACCGCTCATTGCCGATATCCATTTTGATTATCGTCTGGCCTTACTGGCAATCGAGAATGGCATCGATAAGATTCGAATTAATCCCGGGAATATAGGCTCCATCGATAAAATATCGGCCGTCGTTACCGCTTGCAAAGCCCACCACATCCCCATCCGGATCGGCGTGAATTCTGGTTCGCTCGACAAAACGGTCCATAACTATGACGTTCATTACACTGCGTCACAACTCGTCGCTTCGGCTCAGAAGCATGTCAAGATCCTCGAAGACCTCGATTTCCACGATATCGTCATTTCCCTTAAGGGAAGCGATGTCCTCGAAACGATTGCTGCCTACCGCATGGCGGCGAATACTTTCCCTTATCCCCTCCATCTCGGGATTACCGAAGCGGGAACTAAAGAGGTCGGCATTATCCGTTCCGTCGCTGGTCTCGCCCCGTTACTCGTGGATGGCATTGGCGACACGATCCGCATCTCGCTGACCGCGGACCCCAAAGAAGAAATCATCGCGGCGAAACGTCTGCTTCACGACGTGGGTCTATATCCTGATTACCCGACGCTGATTTCCTGTCCGACCTGCGGTCGCACGGAAGTCAATGTCCAAGATTTAGCCGAGAAAACATTGGCTTATCTCGAAAAAATCAACAAGCCGATCACGGTCGCGGTCATGGGCTGCGTCGTCAATGGTCCTGGCGAAGCCCATAACGCTGACATTGGTCTGGCCGGCGGCCGTCATGAATGGGTGCTTTTCAAAAAAGGCAAGGTCATCCGCACCGTCAAAGAAAGCGATGCTTTCGCAGCATTGATCGCAGAAATAGATAAGATGTAACTAAAAAGAGAATCGCTGATGAACTGAACCCCATTTATTGGACTAATTTTGAATCATGTAATCGAACAACTGGACTGAAGCCTGTATTGCACGGGACTCAGTCCTTTTAATTTGGCTTTGATTCTACGATTATTGTAATATTCGATGTAATCCACTATGGTATCGATCAAGGCCTCCTTTGTTTTAATCTTTTCGAGATAAATCGTCTCGCTTTTTAGGGTCCCAAAGAAATTTTCTATGACCGCGTTGTCTAGGCAATTGCCTTTTCTCGACATACTTTGTCTCACGCCCTGCGACGCCAAGATGTTTTGATAGGCTTTCTGCTGGTATTGCCAACCTTGATCTGAGTGAATCACGGGGTTTTGGCCTCGTGAGAACGCTTCTCGAGCTCCTTCCAGCATTTCCTTTATGAGGTCCATGCTTGGGCTCCCACCGATTGAGTAAGAAACGATTTCCCGGTTGTATAAGTCCATGATTGGCGATAAGTAAATCCGCTCGCCCCCAATCTGGAACTCCGTCACGTCCGTGACATACTTTTCATTTGGCTTTTCCGCTTCGAAGTCCCGGTTCAGGATGTTCGGAGCCACTTTTCCGACTTCGCCTTTATATGATTTATATTTTCTACATTTGACCTTGCATACCAGGCCGCATTCCTTCATCAGTTTATAGACCAATTTATGGTTTATGCGCTTGAGGCTTGGGGCTTACCTTATTCGCTTCTCTGGTCACCTGACGGTATCCATATCTTTTTCTGTTTTCGTAAAAAATTTTGGTGATGATTTCTTTGGTTTCTCGATGCTTATCAGGCTGACCGATCTTCCGCACGTTATAGAAGTATGTGCTTTTCGCCAATCCTGCCATTTTTAGCAGCCCAGACAGCTTATGCTTCGCGCTTAATTCGTGGACTACTTGGGCGATTTCTTCCCGTTTCGCTCTCTTTTCCGAACTAAGGCATCCAATTTTTTTAGATACTCGTTCTCCATCTCGAGACGTTGCACCTTCGCAATCAAATCTTTCTTGACGCTCGGGCTCATCGCCTTCATTTTACGGCCTTGGTTCTTGCCGCGGCCACGCCGCTCGATGCTCAGTCCCTGAGGCCCTTCCTCAAGATAAATCCGTTCCCACGTTGTAAACGCGGTAAGGTTTCCCTTTCCGTTGGGCCTGACGAGTCCGTATTTAATGCAAGTTTCATTATAGCCAAGATTGTTTTTCAGCTTATCCTCGACTACTTGAACTTTGAATTTGGGTGAGTATTTTCGGTTGACGGAACCTTTTTGTCTTCCTATTGCCATAAAAAAGCACCCCTTTCTTGTATTCTACACTTTTTCAATGTAGTCCAAGTTTTGGGGTGCATTTCATGAGCGGTTCTCTTCTTTTTTTATAGTTTTTCGCGCCAACCGGGTATGAATACGCCGGCCCTAAGCATCGCGATTTCTTCTTTATAGGGCGGTTTTTCCCCGACGTAAGGCGTTTCTAGGATTTTCGGGATATGGGTCAGTTTTGGATGATGGACATAACGGTTGATGACTTCGAAGCCGATTTCCCCGTCAGACCGACCACACGGTCAAACTCGGCCAGCACGCCGTCAACGTCCGCGACATCATAGCCGCCATCGGAAATGTGGCAGGTATCGAGACAAACGCCAAAGCGGTCTTTCTGTTCGAGGTTATCTAATAGATAACGGATGTCTTCAAACGTGGCGCCGACTTCGCTGCCTTTGCCGGCCATGGTCTCAAGGGCGATCTTCACGTGCGTCGTATTGCCGTTCATGACTTCATTGAGACCGAGAACGACTTGCTTGAGGCCGATTTCCGGGCCCGCTTGCACATGGCTACCCGGATGGAGCACGAGAATGCCAAGACCAAAAGCTTCCACGCGGCGTAGTTCTTCTTTCAAAAACTTGACGCTTTGAACGAAGAGTTCCGAGTTAAGCGAATTGCCTAAATTAACGATATAGGGCGCATGAACGATGATTTTATGGGG
>JAPLKQ010000083.1 GCA_026387995.1 Bacillota bacterium | reverse complement strand
GCGTCGCTTATGGCAAAACCATGTACGATGTCCTCCGCTTACGGCAAAAAATCGTAGAGAACATCCCGAACGCCGTCCTCTATCCGGATACCCGTGAACAGATTGAAAGCATCGTCGCCTACTGCGCCAAACATAAAATCCCCGTCTACGTCTATGGCGGCGGCAGTTCGGTGACACGCGGCGTCGAATGCATGAAGGGCGGCATTTCGCTCGACATGCGCTTACGTTTCAATAAAGTCATCGAGTTCAACGAAATGGACCAGACAATTACGGTCCAGGCCGGCATGAGCGGCCCGAAACTTGAGGAAACGCTGAATAATGCCAAGAAACTCTTTAACGCCAAGCGTGCCTATACCTGCGGGCATTTTCCGCAATCTTTTGAATACAGTTCCGTCGGCGGCTGGGTCGTCACCCGCGGCGCCGGACAGAATAGCACCTACTATGGCAAAATCGAGGACATCGTCCTCCGCCAGAAATACGCCACCCCGATCGGCAACATCACCACGTCCCGTTATTCCCGTGAAGCCACCGGTCCGTCGCTCAACCACATCATGATGGGTTCTGAAGGCGCTTTTGGCGTCCTCACCGACGTCACCTTGCGTGTCTTCCGTCTCACCAAAGAAAACCGTCAGAACTTCTCCTTCATGTTCAAGTCGTGGGACATCGCCCAAAAGGCCACCCGCGAGATGATGCAGTGTGAAGCTGGATTAGCCTCCGTTTTCCGTCTCTCCGACCCCGAAGAAACCGACCTGATGCTCCACCTCTACGGCGTAAATGAATCGCCCCTCGCCAAACTCTTCAACGCCAAGGGTTATAAACCCATGGAACGTTGTCTCTTCCTCGGCTGGAGCGAAGGCGAAATCGGCTATGCCAAAAACGTTGCCAAAAACATTAAAAAAATCGCCCGTAAATTCGGCGGCATGAGCCTCACCGGCCTCGTCACCAAATCCTGGGAAGGCGGACGTTTCACCGATCCGTATTTAAGAGATTCGATGCAGGATTTCGGCATTTTGACCGATACCTTAGAGTGTAGCGTTCTTTGGTCCAACATGAACCAAGTCCATGACGATGTCCGCGCGTATTGCCACTCCCGGCCGAACACCATCGTCACTACCCACTTATCGCATGCTTATCCGCAAGGGGCCAACCTCTATTTTATTTTCATCACCAAAATGAATGACATCAATGACTATTTAGCCTATCATAGCGGTATACTGGATGCCATCCAAAAGTCCGGCGCCAGCATGAGCCACCACCATGGCATCGGCAAGATGTTCGGGCCTTGGCTTGAAGGGTCGATGGGCAAACTCGAATACAGTACCTTCCGCATCCTTAAGAACCACTTCGATCCGGACAACATCATGAACCCTGGCGGAACCTTAGGTCTCGATACCCCCGAAGCAAAAAAACACTTCCCCAAGTAGAAAGTTGGCGTTATGAGCAATTTTCAGTTAGTGGTCGCTACCAACAATATGCATAAGCTGGGCGAATTACGCGCCCTCTTTGACGGTTTACCGATTACTTTATTGTCCCTCAAGGACATCGGCGTCGAGATTGACGTCGAAGAAACCGGAAAGACCTTTAGGCAAAACGCCCTCATCAAGGCGAAAGCCGTTGCGGCCTTAACCCCACTCCCGGTGATGGCGGACGACTCCGGTCTTGAAGTCTTTGCCCTCGACGGTTTCCCCGGCATCTATTCGGCCCGTTTCATGGCCGGACACTCCTACTTTGAAAAAGACAATGCAATAATTGAACGCTTAAAAGCGTTTACCGATAAGTCCGCGCAGTTCCACTGCGTCATGGCCTTATGTAACGTCACCAAGACGCCGCGCCTGTTTGAAGGCGTCACGCTGGGTCACATCGATGACCAACCGCGCGGGGAACATGGCTTCGGCTACGACCCCATCTTCATCAGCGATGAATTAAAGACTAACTTCGGTCTCGCCAGCGAGCAAGACAAGAACGCCGTCAGTCACCGCGGCAAGGCCACCAAACAGCTCAT
>JAPLKQ010000058.1 GCA_026387995.1 Bacillota bacterium | reverse complement strand
TCTTTTATGAGGCTTTCTTTAACTTTTTTGATTTCCGGTAAGAGAAAGAACGCTGGTTTTTTTTTTTTTTTTGCCATAGATGATGCTAACTTGTCATCGTCCCCAATGGCAAGGGCGCTAACAACGGCATCAACGTCCACGGCTTCTTTTTCCATCAAGTCATATTGACTGTAAACGGTTCTCGTTGATAATCCGTTTCCGGGTTTTACGATCAGAGCATAATAGCGTTTTGCAACTTGAATCGGTTTAACAATTTCGCCGACTCCGCTGACGCGCGCGGCTTTTCCTTCATAAAAGAACGGAACGTCTGAGCCGATCGTTCTGGCAATTTCATTAATTTCGACTGGGTCTGGATGAATCTTGAGTAGCGTGCAGATGGCGTGCATGACGGCTGCTGCATCGCTGCTTCCGCCGCCTAGCCCGGCCGCCATCGGGATTGACTTGTGGATGTGGATACGGAACTCTTGTTTAAACTGATATCTTTCGCGCATGGCTTTGAGGGCAATTGTACACAAATTATATTCGCCGGTTTCTAGCGATACGTCGTCACAAGTAATGAATGTGTCAAAATCTGCAGGCAACAAAGAAATGTCGATGGAGTCGTGTAAATCCAAGGGCAACATCACCATATCAAGGGTATGGTATCCGTCTTCTCTTTTGTTCAATATATTCAATGCGACGTTTATTTTAGCGTGTGCTTGGATAATCATAGGGTTTTCCTTCCGACAAGTAGCATGAATATTCTAATATTCAACGGTGTTAAAAGCAAATAATAAAACCTAGCCAATCAATTCTCATTAAGCGTTCAGCAACTGCGTGAGCGAAACATAGAAGGAAAGCGGCAATTCTTCGGGACGTTTATTCATCGGGATATTCAATTTAGCAAGCAATTCGGCAGCCTTTTCTTTATCGCCAAGATAACCATAAAGATTATTTAAAATCGTTTTCCTTCTTAAATGGAAAAGTCCTTTGACAACTTTCGTGAGTTCCTTGGTGAACGCCGGATCAATATCCTTTCGGAAATCAATTTTGAATACCAGCGAATCAACGTGAGGCGTCGGCAAGAAGCAAACCTTGCTGACTTTGGAAACCGTTTTCACTTTTCCGAGATATGAGATAAGAATGGAAAGCGGTCCATAAGATTCGCTTCCAAGTTTGGCGTTTATTCTTGGGTAAGCTTCTTTTTGGACCATGGCCACAAACGTGGAAGTGGTTGACGCGACATCGAGAACTTGCTCGATGATTGGGGTCGTGATGTAGTAGGGTAAATTGCCAACGATCACGTCGTATCCCGAAAGATCGGTTTTCAGTACGTCCTGGGTAATCACCGTGACGGCCAAATCGTTTTTAAAAACCTTTCTAAGATGTTCTGAAAGCAGGGGGTCGATTTCGAGTAAATCAACGCGCGCTTTTGACTTCACGAGATGATAGGATAAAGCTCCTAACCCAGAGCCGATTTCGAGGACACGTTTTTTAGCATCAAGATCAATCGATTTTACAATGGCTTCTGCCACCTTGTCGTCGATGAGAAAATTCTGGCCCCATTTTTTAAGGGGTTTTGCAGTGATTTCAACCATCGTTTTGATGACATATTCTTTGTTGGCGATAGGGTGATCAATCATGGTTTAATCTCCTTCAGCGTTTCCGCGATTTGTTGGCCTGTGATTTTTAAACAATTTAAGCGTTTCAAAATGGTTTTTCCGTTACCAAATCCTAGGTGGAATTTTTGAGAAATGATTTCTCTGTTTTTAAAACTGTCTTCATGCCCAACAAGCTCAAGTTCAAACAAGTCCTCCATCGTCAAATTTCCAAGCGAATCTTTGTCAAAAGTAACTAGATGCTCGAGGGCCTTCAGGACCTCTTCAGGGCTCGATTCAGCGATGCCAACCTTATGTTTTTTGATGGCTTTTGACTTGGGGACAAAGGCATGGAAAAGATTGGGGATTTCCTTATCTAAAATATCGCGGATTCTTTTCCCTGGGCTGTCTGGATCGGTCAGGACGATTATTTTCTTTGTCTTTGACAAAGCGGAAAGGTAGTCAATTGTTTCACGTGGAACATCTGAACCATTGGTTGAGACAATTTCGGCATCTAAAAAGGATTCTAAAAACACTACATCTGTACGTCCTTCTACGACGATAACCTCTCTTATGGTTGTTTTTGTCATAGTTTCACGTGAAACAACATGGCTGCGTTTCTCGTGGTCCATTCTCCGATATCCTCAGCGTCAAGATTTTTAATTTTGCCAATCTCGGCGGCAATCAAAGGAAGGTAAGATGACTCGTTTTTCTTACCACGGAAAGGCATCGGTGTCAGATAGGGGGCATCCGTTTCGATCAAGAGGTTTTTTAACGCTACATAGGCAGCGACTTCTTTGCTCACTCTGGCGTTCGAAAAGGTGACTGGACCTCCTAATGAAATATAGAGACCTAGGGCCACAAAACTATCAACCATTTCTTTAGAGGCGGCATAGCAGTGCATGACCCCTCCAAAAAGCGGTGGATTTTCTTGCAAAATTTTGAGTGTTTCCAGAGACGCTTCCCGTGCGTGAATTATGATTGGTTTTTTACTTCGATTTGCGAGCTCGATTTGCCGGACAAAATATTTCCTTTGCAAATCCCTCTCGTCCTCCAGTTTGTTCCAGTAAAAATCCAGCCCTATTTCACCTACCGCAACGACCTTAGGATGCGAGAGCAAACGCTTCACGACGGCGAACTGATCCTCGGGTACGTTAAAGATATTGCAGGGGTGGAAACCAACCGCGGCATAAACCTCTGGATATTGCTCGGCAAGTTCAACGGCTTTGAGCGAGGAAGGGACATCCCATCCGATGACGATAAAATGATCGACGCCTTTTTCATGAGCGCGTTTCAAGTAACCGGGTATGTCTTTGCTAAAATCATCGCTGTTTAAGTGACAGTGCGTATCAAAATACATGTTTGCTTCCTACTTTCCAACACAGAATCGCGAGAATATCTCGTCGCTCAAGTCGTTTTGGTTTTCTTCGCCGAGGAGATTCAAGACCGCATGATATGCTTCAAGCAGCGAAACGCTGACAAGATCAATCGATAGTCCGGCGAAGGCATCTTTTTTCGCATTTTGAAGCGCTTCGTCAGCCTGTTCCAAAAGTCCCAGTTGCCGCGCATTGTTTAAACTTGGGCGTAAATAGCTTTCTTCTTCAATTCCGAAAAGTTTGGCGATGGCTTCCTCAAGCCGAGAGATGTCGTGGTTGAGTGCGGAGATATAAAGCTTTTTGTCTTCTTTTTTTGTGACAATGTCGGATTTGTTATAAACGATGATTCTTTTTTTGCCTTCGGTCAGGGAAAGCATTTCCTGATCGTCCTGGTCGAGTTTTCTCGAGGCATCAAGAACAAGCAAGACTAAATCAGCGTCCGCAAGGGTCTTTTTGGCTTTATCAATGCCGATGCTTTCGATTAAATCAGTAGATGGGCGGATGCCAGCAGTGTCATATAAATGCAGCGTGATGCCTTTGAGATTCACGTCGCCTTCAACCACGTCACGGGTCGTCCCAGCAATCGAAGTAACAATGGCCTTATCTTCTTTAATTAAGGCGTTGAGTAAAGAGGATTTGCCAACATTGGGTTTACCGACGATAGCGACATTGAGTCCTTCTTTAATGATTTTGCCTTGTCGCCCTTGCGCGATTAATTTCTGGATTTCACTATGTAAAGCGGTGGTTTCCTTAATGATTTTCTCTTTATTCACTTTTTCGATATCCTCATACTCGGGATAATCAATGTTTACTTCGATAAGGCTTACTAAATCCGCGATGTGTTCTTTAAGCGGAAGAATTAAGGAACTAGTTTTCCCTTCCAGGCTCATGAGCGAAAGTTTTTTCGCTTCGGCGCTGGTGGAATTGATCATGTCATTAATCGCCTCGGCCTGGATTAAATCAATCCGGCTGTGAAGGTAGGCCCGATTCGAAAATTCACCGCGAACGGCGAGGCGAGCGCCTTGTTTGATTAGTAGTTCGATAATCTGATTGGCAATCAGCACGCTGCCGTGGCAGATGATTTCGACGAGGTTTTCACCCGTGAAACTCTTGGGCCCGACATAAACGAGAACGATGACTTCATCGATGGATTCTTTGCCATCGCGTATTTTTCCATAAACGATCTGACGTTTGGCGATATGCGTTAAATCACGGGAAAATAGTTTCGAGACGACCGCAAAAGAGTCATCTCCGGAGACGCGGATGATGGCTAATGCGCTTTTGACAGGGGCGGTGGCCAAAGCCACTATGGTATCGAACATATTCTCACTTCCAATGATAATAGTAACATAAAAAAAGAACCCGCGAAGGGTTCTTATTCGACGTAATTAATCGTGATTTGACGGTGATGGCCTTCGCCGACGCTTTCCGTCTTGATGTGCGGCATGCCGTTGAGAGCATTATGGATAACGCGCCGTTCGTCCGCTGGCATCGCTTCAAGCGTGGCCGGGATTTTGGTCCGTTGTACATCCAGCGCCGTGCGGCGGGCGATGGAAATGAGTTTCTCGTATTTGCTGTCTTTATATTCGTTGATATCGAGCAAAATACGGAAACGTTTTTTGAATTTGCTGGAAACCGATAACTTGGTCAATTCATTCAAGGCTTGGAGCGTGTTGCCGTTTTTGCCGATGAGAATTGAGTTATGGTCGCTGTCTAAGGAAATACGGATGACATCGTCGCTAATCGTGCTCTTGGCGGTCGCGGTAATGCCAAAAGTGGCGATGGCGTCGACTAAGTATTTCTCGGCATAAGCGATGGCGTCTGAGATTTCAGCGACTTCAATCGTGATTTTTTTGGAGAATAGGCTCTTCTTCTCTTCGGAAACGGTATAACTGAGCGCTTCAACCGGTTGGCCGAGATCGGCGGCCGCGGCAGCTAAAGCTTCTTCCAGCGTTTTGGCAGAGTATTTTTTCATTTTTTAGCATCCATCACTTTCTTAGTAATAAAGGTCTGAGCGACTGAGATGAGCGCGCCGATGAACCAGTAGACGCCCATGGCGGACGGTAAGGAGAAGCCCATGACGATGATCATGATCAGCATGACGTTGCTAATCATCTTCATTTGTTTTTGCTGCGAATCAGCGGCTGGGTTTTTCATCGTGTGCATGACATCTTTTGTGTGTTTCTTTTGAATCCAGGTAGGCAGTTTCATCGAAACGAACTGAGCGACAGCCATGGCCACGAATAGGCCAACAGCGGTAAACCAAGCGGCGGAAAAGAGATTGGTAATCATGGCGTTGCCAACCGAGGCGTTCAAGTTGAGTCCGAAGACAGAACCGGTGGCGAGCACGGAGGATCCGGTCATGGCGCCCCAAACGGCAATGAAGATTGGGAATTGGACGAGCATGACGAGAATTTGCGAGAAAGGACTGATTCCGTTCTTCTTATACAAATCCATCTGTTCCTGTGCCAACTTCTGTTTTTCATACTGATTGGTGTTGGCGTTCGGGTATTTGCCTTGCAGCTTTGCCAGTTCAGGTTGTAGCAAGCTCATCTTCTGCGTCCCTAAAGTGGATTTAAAGGTCGCGGCCATGAGAAGTCCGCGGACAATGATCGTGGTTAAGAGAATGGCTAAGAGTTGCGCCCAACCCGCCATCGCGACGGAGTTAGAACCGAAGCTAATGGATAAGGTATCGACTAACCAAGCCACTGGGTAAACAAGCAAACCTTCGATTAAACCTTTATTAAAGGCATAACCCCAGGACTTTCCGGTAACGAAATAGTTTTCGTTCGGGCCGTAGTAGCCATTGGTGACGGCGATGCAAGCCTTGAAGGTAGAATAGGAAGCGTTCACTTTCGATTTGTATAAGGTGGTGAAGTCGGCATCCGGGCAGTTTTCGATGCCTAAAGTAAGCTTCAGTTCGCCAACCCAAGTTAGCCAATAGCCCCAAAGCGTATCGTCGGTACCATAGAACTTGAGGTAACCATATTTCGTGAGAACGGTGGCATCCGTGAGGTCGAGATCTCCGGACACGACAGCTTTGTCGTGAGCCTTCGCTAAAACTTTTTGATCAAGGCTAACCCAGAACTCATGGCTCGGGACTTGAAATCCGGAGGTGGCGGCGCTAGCTAAGACTTTCGTCAAATCAGCGTTATAGGCAACGACGTCGGTGGGTTGAAGCACGGTTGTGGAAGTAACGGGGGCACCATTGACGGTGACGCCGCTATCATAAACGTACATGATGTGGGCTTTATCGGCGTTTGAACAAAAGTTCGCGGTACACCCCGATGCCAAGAACACAAAAACGGCAAGCGCGGCGACTTTGAGAAATCCCTTAGCTCTTTTTGTCATCTAACTTCCTCCTAATGATTTGCAAAAGGCTTTGAAGTTCTTCCTTACCTTTGGCAAAATCGTTTATATCATAGGCAGCTCGTGCCACGATGATTAAATTCCATGGGTCGGTCAGCGGCAATAATTCGATTACCATCTGCCTAATCTGCCGTTTTACTTTGTTGCGGTGGACGGCGTTGCCCAGACGTTTTGTATCCCGATACGGGTATAAGTAAGATCGTTCTTTTTGTAGTGACAGGTGAAGTAACTGCTTTTCTCTACTTGGCTCGAGTGGACGATCTCAGAGAACTCTTCGTGGCTTTTCACACGATTTTGGACCTTCATGAACGTTCACCATCCCTTTTAGAAAAATCCACCGGACAAGACGGCCGGTGGCAATAATCCTTCAACTAGACCGATAAGACCGCTCTGCCTTTGGCACGGCGTCTGGCTAGTACCTTACGACCACCAGCGGTAGCCATTCTAGCGCGGAAGCCATGGACGTTGGCCCGATGGATTTTGCTCGGTTGATATGTTCTCTTCATAAATGAATCCTCCAATAGTGTTTAGTAACACGCGTAAGAATTATATTATTTAATAGCCTTAAAAGTCAATGAGGAACTGACGGGAAATGTGGCATTTTCCGAATTCGGGACCGAAACCATCCAAAAAGGGGGTTTTGGCTTTCCTCCGAAGCCGATTTTATGAACTTGAAAATAGATGGAAAAGCGGAAAATTGAGGTCTCCACATTTCGAAGTCTCTGGTTTCAAAAAGATGTGGATTTTGATACTTTTTCGATACTTTTTGGCTTTTTTGGCGCTTTTGTCCCACCAAAGTCTTAAAATTTTATCCACTTTCTCCACATTTTCTTCTCCACAAAACGTTCTCCACATAGTTTTCCACCGTCCAAAGATGTGGATTTGGTGAACAAACGATTAAATCACGCTTTTTTCTGCCCAATAGTGTGGAAAAATAAAAACCAGCCTCTTTTGGTGATGTTTTTACCGTCATGCTGTGGTAAAATTTTTTCGACTCATAGGAGCAGACTTATGAAAAGTACCATTTCCGAGATCACGCAGCTGTGGGATCGCATCCTAGACCGCATCGAGGTCAAACTCAACGATCGCCACATTTATGACTCGTTCTTCAGCGGCTCTTATATTCATAGTATTGACGGCGACACGATGATCGTCGTCGTAAACTCAGGCCTCGCGGCCAGTTTGCTCTCCAGTAAATACATGGATTTGATCTCCGGCATCGTCCGGGAATCGACCCAATCCGATTTTAAGCTTAAATTCGTTCAACAAAACGAAGTCCCGACGACGGCGACCAAGCCGGTCGCTGAGAAGGCTTCCTTTTTTGCGAATTCCCTCATCAATACCAAATTCACTTTTGACAATTTCGTGGTGGGCGCCAGCAACCGTGAAGCTTCGCAAGCGGCTTTGATGATCGCTTCAACACCTGGAAAACTCTATAACCCCCTCTTTATTTACTCACAGTCCGGCCTCGGCAAAACGCACTTGCTGCACGCCATGGGAAACTACATCAAAGAGAACTCCCCAGTATCGAAAGTCCTGTATATCTCAACCGACGATTTCGTCGATGAATTCATCAAATACGTGCATGGCGACAAAGAGAGCGAGACCTTAAAAGAGTTCTTCAAATCCGTCGATGTCTTACTGGTTGACGATATCCAATTCTTAGCGGATAAAACCAAGACCGAAGAGATGTTCTTTTATATCTTCAACGCCCTCGTGAACTCCGGCAAACAGATTGTCCTCACGAGCGACCGTCACCCCAGCGACCTAAAGGGTTTGGAAGCTCGGTTAGTGTCCCGATTCAATTCAGGATTAACCATCAACATCTCCGCACCCGACCAATACACCTGCATCGCCATTTTGAAGAAGAAAATCGAAGCCAATGGCCTCGACATCAAAAACTTTGACCAAGATGTCCTCGAATTCTTCGCCGATCGCTTCAGCAAGAACGTCCGTGAACTCGAAGGCGCCTTAAATCGGTTGCTCTTCTACATCATCAACATCAAACAGACCCAGCATATCGATATGGCGGTGGCGATTGAGTCGGTTCAACCCTTAATTGGATCCAATGGACCGAAATCCAGCCTGACCGAGACTAAAATTATCGGAACGGTCGCCGATTACTACAACCTTACTCCCTCGCAATTAACCGGGAAAATCCGGACCAGCCAGATCGCGATGGCAAGACATATCGCCATGTACCTCATACGTACCATGCTCGACCTCCCGTTCCTGAAGATTGGGCAGCTCTTCGGAGGCAAGGATCACAGCACCGTGATGAACGGCGTGGAAAAAGTGGAGAAATCCTTGAAAACCGATACCGCCCTGGTGGCCGCCATCGATGAACTTCAGAAGCGTTTAAAGCCTTAATGTTTATTTATTAAATAAAAGGTGTTCATAAAACCCGTCCGCTATGATAAAATTAATGAGATGATTTGATGCAAAATGGCCGTTGTCCACCAAACCCACCGGCCCTACTATAATTACTATCTTTTAGGAGGATAGAAATATGAGATTCAAAATCGATCGCGAACAGTTTCTGAAAGGACTAACGATTGCCAGCAAGGCCATTGGTTCCAAGTCCCCGATTCCGGTCATGATGAACGTTAAGCTTGCGCTTGACGAAAAAGGTCTCTCCATCATCGGAAGCAACAATGAACTTTCCATCAAGACGGTCATCCCGTTCAAGATTGGCGAACGCGACGTCATCCGTGACGCGCAATTCGGGTCCACGCTCGTAGCCAGCAAGATTATCACTGAGATTGCCCGGCGCACGGCGGATACCGAACTCGCTTTCGAAATCATCGACGACACCATCGCTCAGATCAGCGATAGCCGTTCCAGTTTCAAACTGAACTCGGTCCGTCCGGAAGAATATCCGGAAATCGATATTGAGCCTACCGGCGTGCAAGTCACGTTGGATAGCAAACTCTTCATTCAAATGGTGGAGCAAACCGCCTTTGCCGCTTCGACCAAAGAACAACGCCCGATCCTGACCGCCGTCAACCTCGTCGCCGATGGCGATTACAAGTTAACCGCGACGGCCACCGATAGCGCCCGTCTCGCCCGCAAGGAAATCCCGCTCGCGACCCCGGTGAAATTCGTAGCCAACGTCCCGGCCCGCGTCCTCATCGAAATCAGCAAGCTTCTTGAAGGCGATGGCGCCCTCAGTTTATCGATCAGCGACAAGAAGGTTCTCATCTCCTTTAACGGAACGTTAGTGAGCTCACGGCTCATCAACGGCGAGTATCCGAATACCAAGAATATCGTTCCCCGTTCCTTCGCTTTCTTCCTCGAAGCTAACTCTTTAGAGTTAATCTCCGCCATGGAACGCGTTTCGCTGCTCTCGATTGAACGCGAAAACGTCGTCAAATTAAGCATGAGCGAAGAGGGCATCGAGATCTCCGCAAAGTCTGCCGAAGTCGGGTCGGCTGTCGAGAAAATCGTCACCTTCCAATACACCGGCGAACGCCTTGAAGTTTCCTTCAATTCTGACTACGTTATGGCGGCCATCCGCGCCGCTCAAAGCGAAGATGTGACACTCGCCTTTTTAGGGGAAATGAAGCCCTTCGTCGTGAAGAACGCCAAAGATGAATCCCAGGTCCAATTAGTCACGCCAGTCCGCACGTATTAGGCCAAAATCGAGCTGTTTATCCATTCGCTTTCCAAGGGAATATTTATATTCCCTTTTTTAGTGAATAATAGTATAATATTCATAGGATGCTTTTTAGGAGATTTCCTGTGGAAGAAAACAAGACTTTAATTGCCATAAATACCGAGTACGTAACGGTCGGCCAGTTTCTGAAATTGGCGGACCTTATTTCATCCGGCGGACAAGCGAAAAGCTACTTGGCTGAGCATGACATTATCGTCGACGGCGTGAATGACAACCGCCGAGGGCGCAAGCTCTATCCGGGAACGCTCGTCAAAGCCGAAAAACGATTATTTGAAATCGTGACGCAATGATCGTCTCCAAAATTGAGCTAAAATCCTTTCGGAACTACCACGCGGCATCCGTGGCTTTCGATAAAAAATTAAATGTCATCACCGGCCCGAACGGCGCCGGCAAAACGAACATCGTGGAGGCAATTCATTATTTGTCTCTGGCCCGTTCCTTCCGCACGCATGTCGATGCGGAGCTTATCGAGCGCGGCCAAGACTATGCCACGATTGATGCGACCATCAAAGAGGGAGACCTCGTCCGCCAAGTCAAAATCGTCTTGTCCCATGACGGCAAGAAAATTACGTGCTCCGGGCACCGGATAGATAAACTATCCGAGCTCTCCGAACTCATCAACGTGATTGTGTTCGATCCCCGTGACGTCATGATGTTCCAGGACTTGCCGAAAGCCCGGCGTCGATTCCTCGATGTCTCGCTCAGCAAGCAAACCTCGGTCTATCTCGATTACGTGAGTCAATATGAGAAAGCGCTCAAAGAGCGGAACGAGTTGCTCAAAGACGACCACGTCAACCGCCTTCGCCTCGAAGCGGTGACGGAGACCTTGATTGATCTCGCCGAACCCATCATTCACTACCGCGTCGGCTATGTCGCCCAAATCAACGATATCCTCGGTAAAATCGTGAAAGCCATCAAAGGCGAGAACGATGAAATCCGGATGATATATCTCCCGTTTGTCGCTCCTGGAGTCGATTTTCGGAAGCAAGCGAAAGAGGCCTATAACAAGTCGCTAGACGGCGATTTACATCGGAAAGTCACAGGACTCGGCCCCCACCGCGAAGACTTCTCTATGACACTGAATGGCGACGATATTGCCACGTATGGGTCACAAGGGGAGAACCGTCTGCTCGTCCTCGCGCTGAAGCTCAGTCCCTACTTCCTCATCGCGAACAAAGACAAACGCCCCATCGTCGTCCTGGATGATGTCCTGTCAGAGCTCGATACCAATCACCAGGAAAAGTTATTAAAGTTTCTCGAGCGGTTTGACCAAG
>JAPLKQ010000195.1 GCA_026387995.1 Bacillota bacterium | reverse complement strand
CAACATTATCCGTAGCACAACCGGCGCCATTACTGAGAGCGACATCTTGTTGGCCAGTGCCAGCAACGCCATTGTTTATGGCTTCAATGTCCGCCCAGATGCCGTTGTACGCGCAAAAGCGATTGAAGAAAAAGTCGAGATTCGTTTGCACCGTATCATTTACGCTTTGATTGAAGAAATCGAAGCTGCCTGCAAGGGCATGCTGAAACCGGAAATGGTCGAGCAAGTCACCGGTCAAGCCGAAATCCGTCAAATCTTCAAAATTACCAACGTCGGCATGGTTGCCGGCTGTATGGTTGTCAGCGGGACGGTCAAAAACCACTCGCTATGCCGTTTACTCCGTCAAGGTATTATCGTTTATGAAGGCAAAATCGCCTCCATCAAACGTCTCAAAGATGAAGTCAAGGAAGCCGCGACTGGCTTCGAATGCGGCATCACCATTGAAAATTACACTGATTACAAGGGAGTTATGAGATGATCGCTAAAAAGTAGGCGACCTTATGGCAAGTAAAAAAGATCGCATCGGTGCTCTCGTTACGAATAACATCGCCCATATTATCCAATTCCAACTCAAAGACCCGAAAGTCGGTTTTGTTACGGTGACCGATTCATCGTTTAATGCCGATAACAGCGTAGCCAAGATTTATGTCAGTTTTCTTGGTTTGCCTGATAGCCAAAAGCGGATTGAAAAAAAAAAAAAAGCCAAAGGCTATATCCGTACGGAACTGGCGAAACGCATGGACATTTATAAAGTCCCTGAACTCGTTTTCATCCTTGATGACTCATACGAGCGGGCCCAGCATTTAGAAGCGGTACTTGAAAAAGAAGCCGACGAAATTGCAAAAAAGACCAAAAAATAAGAGAGCACACGCTCTCTTTTCTTTTTGACTAGACGTTTTTTCGCATCGCGATATGGGGAATTCCGGCCTCATAGAAGATTTCGCCTTCAGCAATATAGCCCAGTTTTTCGTAAAAGACTTGGGCGTGCTGTTGCGCGTGCAGCGTGATCGCGCACGGCGTGTTTTTTTCTTTAATATATTCTTCAATCCAACTGATAAAAGCTTTCCCATAGCCTTTGCCCCGGTATTCTTTAAGAACACAGAAACGTCCGATATGAAAGTCTTTTTCGGCCTCGATGTAACGGAGGGTGCCAATGGCCTTTCCCTCTTCATAAAGAAGAAAATTCTTGGCCTCGTTATCGCTGCCGTCCATTTCAATATCAAAAGGCACGTGTTGTTCGTCGATGAAGACGCGGTGACGAATATCGAACATCGCAAGGGCGTCGTTTTTGTTTAGGACCGGTGAGACAGTGAGCGTGGTATTTGGAATTTGATATGAGAATTCACCGAACCATGTGCCGGCGTGTTCGTAGTTGGTCAGCATGCTCAAAAAATTGGCTTTGGCATAGGGGTGACGGAGATAGACTTCGTGAAGAAGTTTTTTAGTCTCTTCCCGCATCGTATGTTTGTCGGCAGGGCAGGCGGATGGTTGAACCGGTATTTTAAGCTCTTTTACGGCTGCTATGATGTCGGTTTCATGGAGAAGGATGAAAGGGCGGATAAAAACGATATTGGCCCTTTCAAGTGTCATTTTAGGAGAAAACGTTGCAATTCGGCCACCAAATACCTCATTCATGAACAATGTCTCGATGGCATCATCGGCATGATGCGCAAATGCCACTTTGTTAAAACCGAGTTCTTTGGCGGTCTTGTTAATGGCCGCTTTTTTCATGCGTGAGCAAATGGAGCAGGGCAGATGGTCTGCGTCCTTTTGCTGGATCTTGAGGATTTTATACACGTCCTGACAGTTCTCGACCCGCAGTTCGAGACCGAGTGACTTTATGTAGGCTTTGAGTGGTTCGGGATTGAAACCCGGAAAACCGAGGTCAAGGATGACCGGCTGAAGCGTGAAATCAGTATGGGAAAACTTGGAATAGAGAGAGAGGGCATAGGTTAAAAGCAGAGAATCTTTGCCACCGGAAACACCGATGACGATTTTATCTCCTGGCTGAATTAAGTTAAATTGTTGGTCGGCGCGACGAATGGCGGCAAGAACTGTGCGAATTGATTTCATATATGTTTCCTTAATTAGACAAATCATATTATAATATGAAAGATAGAAAGAGGGAATAAATATGGACGGAATTATTCTCATTAACAAAGAAGCAAATATGACATCGCGTGACGTTGTCGACGCGATTGTAAAAAAGTTCAAAACAGACAAGGTCGGGCATACGGGTACGCTCGATCCGTTTGCCACCGGTTTGATGATCATCACCATTGGCAAAGGAACCAAAACCGGTCCCTTTCTTGAAGCACTTGAAAAGACCTATGTCGCAACGATCAAACTGGGTACCAAAACAGCGACAGGCGACTTGACCGGAGAAGTCATTGAGACCAAAGCGGTGGGCCCTATTACCGAACGCCAAGCTTGGGAAGTCTTGAAAACGTTTGTGGGCGAAAGCACACAGATTCCTCCCATGTATTCAGCGCTTAAAGTGGATGGAGTCCCCCTTTACAAAATGGCCCGCGAAGGTAAAGAAATTGAAAGAAAACCCCGGCAAATCCGTATTGTTTCAATTAAATTAAAAGCGTTTGCAAAAGACGAGATTACGATTGAGGTTCGGTGCTCAAAAGGCACGTATATTCGCACGCTAGGTGAAGATATTGCAGCCAAACTTGGGACGGTCGGCCACTTAACTATGCTCGAAAGAACTGCTGTAGGCAATTATTCATTGAATGATGCCCATGCTTTGAAATTCGTTTCCGAAAAAGATTTGATTAGTGTTCGCCGCGCGCTTGATTTTATGGAAAAAGTGGTCGTCAAAGGCGATGACGTCAAACGTATCAAAGATGGCAAACCTTTCGCCTTCTTGCAAGGCACTCGTTTACTTGTACTGGATGACCGTGATGAAGTTTTAGCTGTTTACGAAATTGACGAGAACGGCGTGTACCGTTCATTGCGTGGTTTGTTTTAGGAGTTCTTAATGAAAATTATCAGTGGCGATATTTCGAAATTACCTCCCTTGCCGGCGCACACGGTTTTATGCCTAGGCTATTTTGATGGTGTCCATTTAGGTCACCAAGCGATTGTCGGCGCAGCACTTCATTCCGGAAATAAAGTCGCGGTTTTGACTTTTGACCATTCCCCTAAGTACATCCTCGGATTAAATCAAAATGAAGAAGTGATCAGTTCCATCGAAGACCGAGCGGTCATCTTTGATAATTTGGGTGTCAGTCTTTTGCTTGTCGCCAAATTTGATCCGCCGTTCGCCGCATTGACGAATGTGCAATTCATCCAAGAATTGAACCGCCTTAATCCGGTCAGCGTCTATTGTGGGCCTGACTATCGCTTCGGGCAGTTGGCGAAAGGCGATCCGAATCTTCTAAAAGATTCTCCGGATGCCCGTTT
>JAPLKQ010000127.1 GCA_026387995.1 Bacillota bacterium | reverse complement strand
TTGGCGGACTATTACAATACCTCCTCGGTCGAAGGCGCGACTACCTCGGAATCGCCTTTGCCGGTCGATAATCCCGAAGAATATTATCAATACACCTATGGCCCGACCGGCAAGGTCGACATGATGGATTATAGCGTCGGCGATCAAACCGTCTATAGCAAGATGGCGCTCAACTGGACCCGTCCTTACGTGATTACCGGCAGTACGACGATTTCCGTTCAGCCGTTCTCGTGGTACGGGGATTGCATCCTCATCGCCCCCGACTGGAATGGCTCGGCCATGGATGAGTATTTGGCGATTGAATTCTACGCCCCGACCAAGCTCAATTACCGCGATGCCCAGAGCGCTTATGGTTCGGCACAACTCATGAGCGATTACGGGATTAAGGTGTATCATGTCGATGCCCGACTCGGTTATTACCGGACCGACAATTCAAACCTTTTCCTCGGCTATGTCAATACGACCGATCCGTCGACCTTTGAAAGCAGCATCTTTACGAACCATACCTATTATCAAAAGATTGCGCATACGAATACCTATTCCACCAGCCAAGACGGCGAGATGCTCTACCATCTCCTCGAAAGCAGTGGCCAGAACTCATTCCTGACCGGCGCGATGGCGACCAACGCCACCTTATTTAAAGAAGGCGACAGTTTCGGGGTCACGACATTCACCGACTTTACCTTCCATGACGGGAAAACCTTAGGTTATACCTTCACGATTACCAGTCTTTCCCGGACCTGGGCGACGATTTCGTTCACCAAACTTGCCGATTAAACATCGTCACATATCTCTTTTTGGTTTTGGCCTTTTGAAAAACGGCCTATTAAATAAATAAGCGTAGGGAGGCCATCCCGACGCTTTTTTTAACTCGCTCTTGATTTTGATGAGTAACTTCGTTATAATTCGTAACGTGTGCGTAAGCAAGACCCCTTGGGTCATTTTTTAAGAAAAACTATGACACACCGGGTATTGTGTACCAAAACAATACTTCAACTCATTGGAAGGAGGACAACCTAATGCCCACAATTAATCAACTCGTTCGCACCGGCCGCGTCAAAACCACTTTCAAATCGAAAGCCCCAGCTTTGAATAAAAGATGGAACTCCCTGGAGAAAAGACAAACCGATCAGGACTCCGCTCAAAAGCGCGGCGTTTGCACGCGTGTCGGCACGATGACCCCGAAGAAACCTAACTCGGCGCTTCGTAAATACGCTCGTGTACGCTTAAGCAACGGTTATGAAGTCACAGCCTATATCGGCGGTGAAGGCCACAACCTACAAGAGCATAGCACCGTGATGATCCGCGGCGGCCGCGTTAAAGATTTACCAGGCGTCCGTTACCACGTCATTCGTGGAACCCTCGACTGCGCTGGAATCGAAAAACGTCGCCAAGGACGTAGGTAACACGTTTAATCAATAAAATCATGCTCGGAGGCAAGAGAGGTACTGCTCAATCCATCCTGTATGAAGCTTTCAAGAAAATCGAAACCAAAACGGGGAAACCCGCCATGGACGTTTTTGCGACGGCCATCAACAACATTATGCCGGAGGTCGAACTGAAAGTTCGCCGTATCGGCGCTGCCAACTATCAAGTACCAGTCGAGGTGTCACCGGAACGTAAGGTGACATTAGGTCTCAGATGGTTAGTCAGTTATTCCAGACTTAGAAACGAAAAAGCCATGGAAGACAAATTAGCCAACGAAATCATCGATGCTGCCAACGGTACCGGAGCCTCGGTCAAGAAACGCGAAGATACTCATAAGATGGCGGATGCCAACAAAGCTTATGCGCATTATCGCTGGTAGGGTACAGTTATGGCTCGCGAATACGATCTAGCTCACACCCGTAATATCGGCATCATGGCGCATATCGATGCCGGTAAAACAACGACCACCGAACGCATTTTGTACTTCACCGGAAAAATTCATAAAATCGGCGAAGTCCACGAAGGCGCGGCCACCATGGACTGGATGATCCAGGAACAGGAACGCGGCATTACCATCACGAGCGCGGCCACAACCGCCTTCTGGAAGGGTAACCGCATTAACATCATTGACACTCCAGGGCACGTCGACTTCACCGTTGAAGTCGAACGTTCACTTCGTGTCCTCGATGGCGCCGTCACCGTCTTAGACGGTAAAAACGGCGTTGAACCCCAAACCGAAACCGTCTGGAGACAAGGCACCAAATACGGTGTCCCACGTATTGTTTTCGTCAATAAGATGGATGCGACCGGCGCCGACTTCGACATGTGCGTGGAAACATTGCACAGTCGCTTAGCCGCCAATGCCGCCGCCATTCAATACCCGATCGGGAGCGAACAAAGCTTCTCCGGCATGATCGACATCATTCTCAACAAGGCCTGGAAGTATGGCGAAAATAAAGATACGCCACCCTTCGAGATCCCCGTCCCGGCCGAACTGGTCGGAAAAGTCAAAGAATGCCACCAAAAACTCTTAGAGGCTTTAGCGGCGTTCGACGACGATTTGATGATGATGGTCCTCGATGGCCAAGAAGTCCCCGTTGACCTCATTAACAAGACGATCCGTAAGGCCGTCTTGACCGGCGAATTCTTCCCGGTCTTATGTGGCTCGGCTTACAAGAATAAAGGCATTCAGCCTTTGCTTGACGCCGTCGTCGCGTACTTACCTTCCCCAGTCGATATCAAGCATGCCGTCGGCATTTTGGTCTCGAATGGACAACCTCACGAATGTATCCCGGATGACAAAGCCCCGTTCGCCGGCTTGGCGTTCAAGATCGCGACAGACCCGTTCATCGGCCGTTTGGCTTATGTCCGCGTTTACACCGGGACCTTGAAATCGGGCTCCTATGTCTGGAATACCACGAAAAACGTTAAAGAACGGATTGCCCGTCTCGTCTTGATGCACGCCAACCATCGCCAAGAAGTGGATGAACTCCACGCGGGCGATATCGGCGCCGTCGTCGGCCTCAAAGGCACGACCACCGGAGACACGCTCTGCGACGAAAGCCTCGAACTGGTCCTTGAACGGATGGAGTTCCCGGAACCGGTCATCGAGCAATCGGTGGAACCGAAGTCCAAAGCCGACCAAGACAAAATGGGTATCGCTTTAATGAAATTAGCTGAAGAAGATCCCACCTTCCGCGTCCACACGGATGCCGATTCAGGTCAAACCATCATCGCCGGCGTCGGCGAATTGCACCTGGATATCATCGTCGACCGGATGCGCCGCGAATTCGGCGTTCAAGTGAACGTCGGAGCCCCGCAAGTCGGGTATCGCGAAACCATCAAGAAAACCGCGGAATGCGAAGGCCGTTATGTCAAGCAGACCGGTGGCCACGGCCAATACGGCCACGTTTGGATCCGGTTCGAACCGAACCCAGGCAAAGGCTACGAATTTGAAGACGCCATCGTCGGCGGAACCGTACCGAAGGAATTTATCAAACCAACCAACGAAGGCTTGAAAGAATCGCTCGACCGCGGGCTCGTCGCCGGATTCCAGATCATCGATATCAAAGCGACGTTATTTGACGGCAGCTACCATGATGTCGACTCCTCGGAAGCCGCCTATAAGATTGCCGCTTCGTTAGCCTTAAAAGAAGCCGCCCGCAAGTGCAGCCCCGTCATCCTCGAACCGATCATGAAGATCGAAGTCACCGTCCCGGAACAATATTACGGCGACGTGGTCGGCGACATCTCCCGTCGGAGAGGCCAAATGACTGGCGAATCGCAACGCGGAAACGCCAAAGTGGTGGAAGCCGAAGTCCCCTTAGCCGAAATGTTCGGTTATGTCACGGACTTACGTTCCGTTACCCAAGGCCGCGGCAACTACACGATGCAGTTTGCCCACTATGGCGAATGCCCACGCTTCGTTGCCGATGAAATCATTAAAAAATCGGGAATGAGCAACCGCTAAAAGCCTAGTCACTGTCGTTATTGATTTTATTTGTTTGATGCTATAAAATAAATTAGTGAATTGACACTAATAAAAGGAGGAAATTCAATATGGCAAAAGAAAAATTTGATAGAAGTAAGGTCCACGTTAATATCGGCACCATTGGTCACGTCGACCACGGCAAGACGACTTTAACCGCCGCAATCACCTCGGTCATGGCTAAACAAGGTGGCGGCAAAGCAATGCGCTACGACCAAATCGACTCTTCACCAGAAGAAAAAGCCCGTGGTATCACGATTAATACCGCGCACGTTGAATATTCGACCAAATCCCGCCACTATGCTCACGTCGACTGCCCAGGGCACGCTGACTATGTGAAAAACATGATCACCGGCGCTGCGCAAATGGACGGCGCGATCCTCGTGGTCGCCGCTACCGATGGCGTCATGCCGCAAACCCGCGAACATATTTTGCTCGCCCGCCAAGTCGGCGTTCCTTACATCGTCGTCTTCCTGAACAAGGTTGACATCGTTGACGATCCGGAACTCATTGACCTCGTCGAAATGGACGTTCGTGACTTATTGACCTACTACGGTTTCCCAGGCGACAAGCTTCCGGTTATCCGCGGCTCGGCCAAGTTAGCCCTTGAAGGCGACGTTGAAGCCCAAAAGGCCATCATCGAACTCATGAACGCCGTCGATTCCTACATCCCGAATCCCGTCCGTGCCAATGATAAGCCGTTCTTACTCCCGATCGAAGACGTCCTGACCATCACTGGCCGCGGCACCGTCGTCACCGGCAGAGTCGAACGTGGCATGCTCCATCTTAACGATGAAGTGGAAATCATCGGTATCAGAGACACCGCGAAGACCATCGTCACCGGTATCGAAATGTTCCGTAAACTCCTCGACTTCGCAGAAGCTGGCGACAACGTCGGCGTCTTGCTCCGGGGCATTAACCGCGAACAGGTCATCCGTGGACAAGTCTTAGCTAAACCCGGCTCCGTCACTCCGCACATGAAGTTCACGGCCGCCGTCTACGTCTTAACCAAAGAAGAAGGCGGACGTCATACAGCCTTCCTTACCAACTATCGTCCTCAATTCTACTTCCGCACGACCGACATCACGGGCGTCATCACGCTCCCAGCCGGCACGGAAATGGTCATGCCTGGCGACAACGTCACCTTGACCGTCGAATTGATTCACCCAATCGCGATTGAAAAAGGCACCAAGTTCTCCATCCGCGAAGGCGGTCGGACCGTTGGCGCTGGCACGGTCAGCGAAATCCTCAAATAGTTCGCTTGCTCGCAAATCAAGGCCTGTCGCAAGACGGGCCTTTTTTCTACAAAAAACTTGGACTTTTAGTTTGGCCTATCGTGATTTGCCCACGCAGAATGGCAAGTAAAAAGAATAACATTGCATTTTACAAATGCAGATATAATAATTAATGTATTGAAAGTGCAAAAAAGGTATCAACAACATGAACATTGTCCCCGCAACTTTAGGTAAACGAACCTTCGCCGCCATCCTCGATTTATTTATCGCCGCCCTTGTCTGGTTTGGGCTCTTGGCGTATGCGGTTCAACCGATCTTTAATTCCCTCTATGGCGTCTATGCCATCCAAGACGATTATCAAGCCATCCAAATCGATAGCAAGCTCTATGTCGAGAACGTCGACTATCAGACGGTCAACGTCGTCGACGCGGCGGCTTACCCGACCGCGATTTACGAGTACTACACCGTCTATAAACACGGCGAACTCGTCGACGGCACCATCGCCGTGGATGTCACCGGATATGATTACACGACGCAGTGGTATAACGAAAAAATCCTCTTAATCGGCACCGAGACCTCGCTTTTCATCTATGCGCAGACCGCCGGCGTTGACGACCCGACCATCCTTGGCGTGGCCAAAGCGGTGGCGGATCCGGGATCGCTTACCAGCGCCCAACTTTCCTCTGCCAATGCCGCCATCGCGACGACGCTGACCAGCTTCTATGCCGGCGCCTATACGACGGCCGTCAGCGACCTGAATGCCGAACCCGCCTATCTCGCCTTGGCAACGAAACTCAGCGACTACTTTACCTGGGAACTGCTGATCTCGACCGCGATCGCGTTACTCATTTTCTACCTATTGATCCCAATGCTACTCAAAGACGGAAAGACCATTGGCAAGCAGGTTTTCGGGCTTGCGGTGGTGAACAAGTTAGGCTATAAAGTCAGCAAGTTACAAATCTTTTTCCGCTTCCTCGCCTTTGCCGTCGTCGAAGTGGTGGGTTCCTTCTATACCATCATGGGCACGATTCTCATTTCGTACACCTTGATGATTTTCGGAAAAAAGAACCTATCCATCCACGATTTCCTCGCTTCGACCCGCGTGATCGACGGCAAGCATTCCGTCTGGTTTAAGAATGCCGGCGAAGCTGCCAAATACCAAGAAGACGTCGATGCCGTACACCCGTCCGTGCTGTTCCCGGAACCCGTCGTTCCGGCTCACGAAACCATCATTGACGGCGTGGTTACGCCCTCAGACAAACCGAGTGAAAAAACCGTCGAAAAATCGGAAACCCCGACAGACGAAAAACCTCGATAGATATTAAATAACTTAGGGATGGCCCTCGAAAAGCGCCATCCCTTTTTTCTTGCCTTCGTTTTTGTCTGAAAGCCCATACATCGTTTCTCATATTTTTTATTGTAGCGTAACATATATATATGTTATTATTGATTTGTTAAATTGCAGTTTTCACTGTAGGAGGAAACATAATGGAAGTTAGATTAGAAGATCTTACGAAGGTCTTTATCGGCCGTAAAGGCGAAAAGACGACCGCCGTGGATAGCATGACTTTTACTATTCCCGATGGCAAGCTCGTTGGACTCCTCGGACCTTCCGGCTGCGGCAAATCGACGACTCTATATATGATCGCCGGTCTCCACAAGCCTACTAAGGGAAAAATTTATTTTGGTACTTTAGACGTCACGAACGTTCCGCCGGAGAATCGCGGCATCGGCTTAGTTTTCCAAAACTACGCTTTATATCCGCATATGTCCGTCAGGGAAAACATCCTTTTCCCGCTTCAGAACGTGAAAAAAGACCTCGAGTTCGAAAATAAATTTATCAACAGCGTCTCACACAAACTTCATCTGAAGAAAAACACGTATACAAAGACCGAGATGAATGTCATCGCCAAACAGATGGCAAACCTTGTCGACATCGGCAAACTGATGGAACGCAAGCCCAAGGAACTTTCCGGCGGCCAGCAACAACGCGTGGCCATCGCCCGTGCGCTCGCCAAATCCCCGCGCGTGCTCTTGCTCGATGAACCGCTCAGTAACTTAGACGCCCGCTTACGTTTACAAACCCGCGAAGAAATTAAACGCATTCAACGCGAGACCAAAGTCACGACCATCTTCGTTACCCATGACCAAGAAGAAGCTATGTCGATTTCCGACTTCATCGTCGTCATGGACCGTGGCCTCGTCCAACAAATCGGCGAGCCGCAAAAAGTCTATGATGAACCCGCCAACTTATTTGTCGCCAAGTTCTTAGGCGTTCCCGCCATCAACATCTTTAACGGCGAAATCAAAGGCGGCGTCTTACTTCTTAACGGTAAGGAATTCGATAAAGGCTACGACGCCACCAAAGGCGATCGTCCCGTCTATATCGGCGTCCGTCCCGAAAGCTTCAACCTCGATCCGGCCATCAAGAGTAAAGTGCCGGTCCTCGTCAATTTCATCGAACATATCGGCCGCGACATCTCCGTGGTCGGCGAAATCGCCGAACAGAAGGTCAAAGCCCGTGTCATCGTCCCTGTCGAACTCAGCCATCATATCGCCGCTGAACAGGTTGAATTCAGTGCAAAGCGGTTTTACGTCTTCGAAACTACCGGCGAGAGGGTTAAATAATGCTTGAAGAGAAGAAGGACGGTTGGAAAGCGGCGCTTGCACTGACGCCTGCCATGATCTTCCTCGTTTGCTTCATGTTTTTCCCGATTATCTATACTTTCACCTTGTCCTTCATGGAAGGGTTCAAGTGGAAAGCCGGCGCCATGCTTTGGATCTTCGGCAACTGGTACTCCATGTTCCCGTCCATCAAAAACTACGTTGACGTCTTGACCGATCCGGTCTTCATCATGGCCCTTAAGAACACGGCCGTCTTAGTCATCATCTCCGTTCCGCTCACCATCGCCGTCAGCTTATTGATCGCGGTGTCCCTGAACGGCATTAAAAAGCTTAAAGGCCTCTATCAAACCATATTCTTCTTACCGTACGTCACGAACGCCATCGCTCTCGGCATGGTTTTCAACGTCATGTTCGGTTCG
>JAPLKQ010000139.1 GCA_026387995.1 Bacillota bacterium | reverse complement strand
TTGCCGGTAGATGCCCTGGGCCGCATAGTAGACTTCGTAGAACATCCTGACCAGGAAACTGATTTCTTTGACATAGAGGACGATGCCGTTATCGCGGGTCTGGAGCATCCACGCCCGGATCGGTACGGTCTTATCAAGATACTGGAAGATTTCGGTGGCGTCTTTATTGCTGAGGCTCGTGTCTTTCATGACTTGGCCATCGGCAATGATATACGTGCCGTTTCCGCCGATGACATCGAGCGGATAGCCGACTTTTTCAATGACTCTCTCGGTGTATTCGCGGTTACGTGAGGTGCAAAGCACCACGCGGCCTCCCGCCTTGATGAAACGACGGAGAAAAGCGACGTTCCGATGCGAAATCATCGTCATCTTCCGTTGGGGGTAAAAGAGCGTTCCGTCGAGGTCAGTAGCGAGAACCTTTTGCATGACATCACCTACGTTTTATTATTATACACTAAAAGATCATGTTTCTAGTCCCGTATGAAGCATAAAAAAATAAAAAAAAGAGGACCGAAGTCCTCTTTGGCTTTACTTGGCCATTTTGTTCTCGGCTTGGATGAGACCGTAGCCCCCATCGTTACGCCGGTAGAGCACGCTCATCAGCTCATCGTCACCATCGAGATAGAGGACGAAATTGTGCCCGAGGGCTTCCATCCGGGTGATGGCTTCTTCTAACGACATCGGATCGAGATAGAGACTCTTGGTTCGGACCACTTGGTCTTGTATGGCAGCGGATTCATCGGCTTCGAAGTTGGCGAAGGCGATGGATTCTCCGAGACTGGTTTTATTGCGACGGTCTAAACGGGTTTTCAGTTTACGCATCTGCCCTTCGAGCTTATCGATGGCCAGATCGACGGCGGCGTATAAATCAGGATTGGCGACTTCGGCCCGGAAGTCCATCATCTTCGTGAAGATGGTGACCTCGACTTTGGCCCCTTCTTTGTAGCTCATCACGACAGCGCGGCAGTTGACATCGTCCGTAATAATGAAGTATTTGTTCATGCGCGACAGCTTCTTCATGACGACAGCCTTAATTGCGTCGGTAACCGAGATGTTTTTACCGATGACTTCATATTTCATATGATTATCCCCTTTCAAAAGTTGCCGAGGCAACCTTACATTTATATTGTCGCATATTTAAAAAACTTTGGTAGGGTTTAAGCAAAAGTTTGCGATATAAATGGCTCTGTTACTTCGGTAATAAAGCCTTGATTGCTTCGACTTTATCGAGCTTTTCCCATGGCAGGTCCATATCGGGGCGCCCGAAGTGGCCATAGCACGCCAAATCCTCGTATTTGAATTTGGGGTGGGTCAGGGAGAAGTCGCGGATGATGATGCCGGGACGGCAGTCAAAGAGTCTCTTGATAATCGTCAAAATCACTTCGTCGGAATAATGCGACGTTCCAAAAGTGGCAATCGCGTAACTGAGCGGTTCCGGCACGCCAATGGCATAACTGAGTTGTACTTCCAGCCGCTCGGCCACGCCGGCAGCCACTAAGTTCTTGGCAATATAACGGGCCATGTAAGTCGCGCTACGGTCAACTTTGCTCGGGTCTTTCCCGGAGAAGCTGCCACCGCCGTGACGGGCGGCGCCGCCATAGGTGTCGACGATGATCTTGCGGCCGGTCAGACCGGTATCCCCTTCGGGACCGCCGATGACGAAGCGCCCGGTGGGATTGATCAAGTATTTAAAATCGTCATTGAGACCGAAGGTGCGGACCACCGGTTTCATGATTTTTTCATAGATGTATTTTTTGAATTCCGGTAAGTCAGCATCCGGTTCGTGCTGGACGGACATAAGCACCGTGTCAACACGCGGATGTTTCGGGTCGGTATAGTCGATGGTCACTTGTGATTTCATGTCGGGACGGGCCCATTTGAAAACGCCTTTTTTACGGGCAATCGAGGCAAAGCGCATCAGTTTGTGGGCAACGACCACCGCGAGCGGCATATAGCCCGGGTTTTCGTTGCTGGCATAGCCGAACATGATGCCTTGGTCCCCGGCGCCCATGTCTTCCGGTTTGCTGCCTCGGTCGACGCCTTGGGCGATGTCTGGGCTTTGGGCTTTGATATTGACCATCACGCGGCATTCGTCAGCGCCAATCCCGAGTTCGGGACGGACGTAGCCGACTTTACGAAGTACGCCACGGGCAATCTTTTCATAATCGGGCAAGAGTTCTTGCTTGCACGAGATGGTGATTTCGCCGGCGATGAAGATCAGTTCAGTCGTGGCAAAACACTCGGCGGCGACGCGGGCGTTCGGGTCGACGGAAAGGCAATAATCTAAGATAGCATCGCTGATTTGGTCACAGAGCTTGTCGGGATGTCCTTCACTCACGGACTCACTGGTAAACAAGATTTTTTCGCTCATATTTTCTCCTTTTAAAACAAAAGACTTTCCACAGCCGGAAAGTCATTAAGACAGGGTTCCGGTTTCATCGCTCGAGGTGGACCTCGCTGAGGAAGAGCACTTACTGCCAACGGCAGAGTTGCTACTGCGTTTTTTCGTCCTTGTATGACGCAGTTCTGGATGAAACGTATTTTGTTTTCGGTTATATTATCGACGAAATGGCTAAGCCCGTCAAGAATAACGAGAAGAATGAAACCGAGAGTTGATCGGGGCAACTGGAAAGACGGCTTCCGCAGTGGGTGCCGCCCAGTTTATCCGCTATTTCCGACATCGGCCGTCCTTCGATCAAACGGCTGATCGCGGCAAGATTGCCGGAGCATCCGCCGATGGCTTCAAACTTGACGATGATGCCGTTTTCGTGGCGGATGAGAAAAGCACGCGAACACACGCCTTGAGGCTTAAATACGAACTCTTCCATAACAACACCGCTTTCTATATTCAGATAAGAATAAATAAGTTATTTAACGATGGTCCCGTAGACGACCCCGGATAATCCGGCAGCGTTACTCTCATCGGTATCGATATGCATTGCCAGCGCAAAGTCTTCTCTTACGCGGACCACCACATCACCAAAGATGAGGGAGCGTTCGGCGGAGTCGATTTTGACAGAAACGATTTGACCATTCTTGACGCCAAATTCGGCAGCGTCTTTAGCCACCATATGGATATGCCGTTTGGCAATGATGAGGCCTTCTTTAAGAACGACTTGTCCGACCGGGCCGACAATGGTAACCGGGGAAGAGCCGGTAATGTCGCCGGATTCGCGGATGGGGGCGGTCACGCCTAAACTTCTGGCATCGGTGAGCGACACTTCAATCTGGGTGGCTTTGCGGCACGGGCCGAGGATGGAAACGCCTTCCAAGGTCTTTTTCGGGCCGACGATATTCAGCCGGACGTCAGATACGTACTGACCCGGTTGCGACAATTCCTTGCGGGGCGAAAGTTTAAAATCCTTGCCGCAAAGGGTATGTAAGTCCGCTTCGGTCACGTGGATGTGACGAGCGCTGGTTTCGATTAAAATTGGTTTCATGATAGAGTTCTCCTGTTCCAACGTTAATTATATTGTTAATATAAAAAATTGCAAGAAAGACCAAGTTTATCGGCTCTTTTTTGGGTCTTCTCATGCTTTCATTTCACCTTTTCACAAAATATTCGAATTGCTCCTTTCTTTGGGAAAATAAACCTTTTATAATGGTCTCAGTTAGCGGAGGAAACCCTTTATGGAAAAGGAAGCATTTAACCTCGAAATCCTCGAAAAACTCATCCATGAAAAAAACGTCATCGCCCTGCGTGAGCTTTTCGAGAGTATCGCCCTCATCGACATCGCCGACGTTGCCAATCACATTGATGACCCAAGCGAACTGCTCTTCATCTTCAAAACCGTCAAAAGCGAGTATACGGCAGAGTTTTTCTCTTATTTGGCTCCAGAAGTCCAAGAAAAACTGGTCCGCCTCTTTACCGACAAAGACCTGATGACCCTCATCGCCTCTTCCTATACGGACGATATCGCCGACTTCTTGATCGACATGCCCTCGAACCTCGTTGAGCGGGTCTTAAACGTCACGGACAAGCAAACACGCGAGGTCGTTAACCTGCTTTTAAACTATAAAGTCAACACCGCCGGATCGATCATGACCACGGAATACGTGACCTTGAACAGCGTCATGACCGTTGAGGAAGCCCTGAATGCCATCCGTAAAATCGGCCGTGAAGCCGAAACCGTCTACACGAACTTCGTCATCGATGATCAACGGAACCTCGTCGGCACCGTGGCCCTCGACGATTTGATCTTTAGCGAACCGAACCAACGACTCACCGAAATCATGGCCACCGATTTCACCGCGGTCGAAGTCACGACGGACCAAGAAGAAGTCGCCCGCGACTTTAAACGTTATAACCTAAACGCCATGCCGGTTTTAAACGAAGACCACCGCCTCGTCGGCATCGTCACCGTCGACGATGTCATCGATGTCATCGAGCAACAAGTCAGTGAAGACATGGCGAAGATGGCCGCCGTCAGTCCTCTTGAAGATTCCTACATCAAATCCTCCGTCTGGACATTAGCGAAAAAGTGCATCCCTTGGCTGATTATCCTTTTGGTGCTTGGCATCGGCGCTTCGATTGTCCTTAACGTCTTTGAAAACTCGCTGGCGGTCTTACCGATTTTAGCAGCGTTCATCCCGATTTTAATGGATGGCGGCGGCAACGCCGGCAACCAAACGACGGTCCTCGTGACCCGCAGTTTAGCCCTCAATGAAATCACGCCCAAAGACTTCCTTAAAGTCATTTGGAAGGAAATGCGGATTTCGCTGATCGTCAGCGCCTTTGTCGGGCTCTTTGCCTTTGGCTGGGTCCTTTTCGAATTTGGATCGGGCATCCTCGAATACGATGCGTTAGCGGGTTTGTCAGTTTGGTCTTGGTTCGCACAGGCTAGTATCGTGGCAGCGCTGGTCGCCTTCACGCTCGCCGGCGCCATCATCCTTTCCAAAACGATCGGCGCTGTGCTTCCCCTCGCCGCCAAAGCGGTCGGCCTTGACCCCGCGGTCGTGGCCTCCCCGTTACTGACCACCATCGTCGACGTCTGTGCCTTACTTCTCTACTTCTTCCTCTCTGCTTCCGTTTTCAATCTCCTCTAATCACGAAACAAGTGGAGGCGCCGGTCCTCGCGGCGGGCGCCTCTTTTATTTTGTCAAAACGGGCTCCTTGTCTAAAAATAACGCGGTTTTAAACGCTTCATTTTTTATGCTATAATTAAAGCCGAATTCATGCGATAATTTATTTACAAATTCTCACTAAAGGGTAAAATAAATGACTCAAAAAACCGCCATCATCATCGGGGCCGGGCCGGCAGGCCTCACCGCGGCCTATGAACTCTTAAAGACCAGCGATATCGCCCCGATTATTTTAGAAGCCTCCAGCATGGTTGGCGGCATCAGTTTTCAGCAAAAACGCCGACGTCGTCTCACTTTGGAACGAAATCTTGCCCACGCAAGGCGCGCCTTCGTTGGATGATAAAATCCTTGACCGGGCTAAACCGCTTGTCTTAGGCGGACCTGACCCGGAAGTCTCCGACGAAGTCATGCTCATCCGCACTCGGGTCTCGCGTATCTATTATTTAAAGAAGTTCTTTGATTATCCGGTCTCCATGAAAGTGCAGACCTTTAAGAATATGGGTTTCCGCCGCACGGTTAAATCCGGCTTCGGGTATTTAGGCGTGGCCGTCTTTAAACGCAAAGAGAAAAACCTTGAGGATTTCATGGTCAACCGCTTCGGCCGTCCTTTATACCATATGTTCTTTGAACATTACACCGAAAAAGTCTGGGGCAGACACCCCCGCGATATCGACGCTTCCTGGGGTGCCCAACGCATCAAAGGCCTCTCCTTATCGAAAGCCCTCGGCAACATCTTGCTCAAGCCGTTCCGCGGCAAAAACAGCAAAAAAGTCGAAACTTCGCTCATCGAACAGTTCGCTTACCCGAAAAGAGGCCCTGGCCAACTTTATGAAACGATGGCCAAGCGCATCGTGGAGATGGGCGGTACCCTGATTCTCAATGCTGAAGTGAATAAGGTCGTCCTCAAAGACCACCATATCGACCATATCGAATACCTTAAAGACGGTAAGCCCACTGAAATCAAAGGCGACTCCTATCTTTCCTCGATGCCCTTAAAGGATTTCTTTTTGGCCTTGGGGGAAACACAGAGCGACAAAGAAGCGTATCGCGTCGCCACCCATCTGGTTTACCGGGATTTCATTACGGTCGGATTA
>JAPLKQ010000076.1 GCA_026387995.1 Bacillota bacterium | reverse complement strand
GGAGTTCAAAACTGCTACATCTGGTTTATCCCTGTGGGCGCCACGCAAGCAGAAATGACGATTAGCGACGTTGCTGTCTACACATTCGTCGATGATCTCGCGGTCGAACCGCCGACAAGTTCCAGCTCGGAAGCGACGAGCAGTTCCGAAACAACCTCAAGTTCCTCTTCCTCATCGAGTAGCCAACCATCGGAAAGTAGCACTTCATCGATAGAATCTAGTTCAAGTTCAACGGCTTCGTCTACGCCGAGCGAGCCCTCTTCGTCAGAATCCACAGCCGCAGGCAGTAACGTAGCGGTCCTTGGTATTTCCGGCGGTGTCATTGCCCTTTGGGGCTTAGGCGTATTCTTCATTGTCAAAAAAGGCAAAAAGCTCATTAAATAAAGGTTTTTCCATCAACGTAATTTCCGGTTTAGGCCCTGAATGCTTTATAATGAAAACATCGGAGCAATCAATATGGAAAATCTAGTTAAATGCGTATGCCAAGGATATAGTAGCGACGGACGCGGCCTCGTCACGGTCGACGGGTATACTTTTCCGGTCCGCGGCTTGTTAAAAGGCGAAGAAGCCATGGTGATTACCCGTCCTCAAGGCAAAGGACAATTTATCGGTGAAATCAAGGAATTACTAAAACCCTCGCCTTCACGCGTAGTCCCGGTTTGCCCGGACTATGCCAGTTGTGGCGGCTGCGCGCTCCAGCACATGAGTTACGACAAGCAACTGATTTTTAAGAAAAATTTAGTTCAAAGCGAACTTGAAAAACAAGGCATTCTCTTCGATGCCAAGCCGTGTATTGGAATGAATACCCCATACAAATATCGAAATAAAGTCCAATCCTCCTATTCGATGGATTATAAAGGGCGCGTCATCGGCGGTTTTTATGTCGAAGGCACGCACCAAATCATCGATATTGACCAGTGTTATCTGGAAAGAGAAGAAGCTGACCAAATCGTTAACTTTTTTAAGACCTTACTCGAAAAGTATGAAATTGATCCGTATGACCGTTCCAGTAATTTTGGCAGCGTCCGTCATGTGGTCGTCCGTAGCGCATTTAAAACCAATCAAGTTATGGTCATCATTGTCACGAAAACGCCCGAATTACCGCGTGAAGCTGTCCTTATCAAAGATCTTGTGGCGAAGTTTCCGAACATTACTTCGATTGTCCATAATATCAACGAAAGACCTGGAAACGCTGTATTCGGTGAACGGGATATTGTCATTTACGGAACGCAGTATCTAGAAGAAGAACTCTCGGGACTGAAATTTCATATCGCCCCTCAGTCTTTTTTCCAAGTAAACCCTGTCCAGACAGAACAACTTTACGGAATTGCCATCGCTGACGCCAAACTGACTGGAACCGAAGAAGTTTTGGATGCTTACTGCGGCATCGGCACCATTGGTCTATTAGCCGCTAAAAACGCCCGTCATGTCACAGGTGTCGAAGTCGTTGGTGCCTCGATTTCCAGCGCCCAATCCAATGCCCGATTAAACGGCATTACGAATAGCCATTTCTATTGCGAAGACGCCACGGTCTTTGTGAGAGACGCTCTCAAAGATGGCCGTCATTTCGATGTCGTTTTTGTGGATCCGCCCCGAGCTGGTTGCGATTTCAATTTCATCAGTGCCTTAAAAGCGATGAAGCCCAGTCGGATTGTCTATGTTTCCTGCGAACCATCGACACTAGCGCGTGATTTGGCCTTGCTAAAAACGGATTACGATATTAAAGATATTCAACCGGTGGATATGTTCCCGCAAACTTTCCATGTTGAATCAGTAACGCTTCTTTCTTTAAAATAAAAACAAAGGAGATTTACTATGTTTGATGCCAACAAACAGAAAACAATGATTCTATCTGAGTATCCTTTTCAAACAACCGATAAGGTCCGATATGCCGATACCGACCGTCAAGGCCACGTGAATAATTCGGTTTTCCATCAGTTTTTCGAAACGGGGAGAGTCGAATTCCTTTATCATCCCGAACATCCCCTCTATATGTCGGGCTGCTCGTTCGTGATTGCAAGCGCAAATGTGGATTACCTAAAAGAAATCAAATGGCCAGGCATCGTGGGTATTGGGACCGGCGTTACTCGCATCGGGAATAGCTCAATTCATCTTGCGCAAGCCATTTTCCAAGACAGCAAACTGGTTGCTATCGGCGAAATAGTAATTGTCCAAGTTGAAAACAAGACTGGCCAATCAAATCCATTAAGCTTAGAGACCAAGGAAACGCTGCATAAGTTTCTATTTACGGATTAAAACTACGGAGGCTGTCATGAATATTGAAATCAAAAAATTAACGGTTGAATGGCTGAATGATTACTTGGCATTTTTTGATCATGAGGCTTTTAGCGATAATGGCGAATGGGACGGCTGCTACTGTACCTATTATCACTTTGGTCATGTTGAAGCGGAAAGCTATGAAAACGATCCTAAAAGAAAACCAAAATTGCGGCAAAAAGCCATTGAAATGATAACAAAAGGACGCCTTCAAGGTTATTTAGCTTATGCTGACGGTAGGGTGGTCGGCTGGGTAAACGTGGGTCCCAAAAAAGAGTATGCTGCCATCAACGATGCTCCCGAACTGCAATCAAAAGAAGACGCTCATATCAAATCCGTTGTTTGCTTTATTATTGCCCCAACGATGCGTCATCAAGGCATCGCCACGATGTTGCTTAAGCAAGCAATTGAAGATGCCAAAAAAGAAGGATTTTTCTTTGTGGAATCATATCCCAATATCACAACGGGGAATTGCTATGTGAACTACCATGGGTATCGAACGATGTTCGAACGTTTAGGCTTTACCGTTCACCAAACCTTAACGAAGTTGCTGATTATGCGCATTAAGCTTTAGTTACGAAGTTGAGGGGGAAACGCAATTTATGAAAGGTAAGTTGATGGATTATTACGACAGCGAAAAAGAAATTTCCGGTTTGATTAATTATCGTGTATGCCTTGTGATGATAAGCACGCTTTTTAACGGAGAACTTAAATGTACCGCTAAAAAGTATTCAGGTATCAAAACCATCGCGCTTTTACGGGTGAAGGAAAATCAAAGATTTGAAGTGGAAATAAACGTTACTGCCGGGAAAGCCAAACTGGTTGCCATAAAGAATAGAGAAATCATCTTGTTAGGCGAAAACCATTTTGCTGGCCCAATCGCCACACAATTATCAAAAGGGTTATGTCGAAT
>JAPLKQ010000165.1 GCA_026387995.1 Bacillota bacterium | reverse complement strand
TCGATGTGTGCCGTCGCAAGCGCAGCGAGAAAATAGGTTGAAACGGCGACGAGCGCGGCCGCTATGACGATTTTTACGCTGTTCCAGTTAAATAGTGCCTTCCCGACATATTGGCGCGTACGGGCGATTAAGAAGATAAGAATAAGAACATCCGTAGCCGCAGTCGAGATGGCAACGCCGACGACCGGTTGGCTGGCAAAGACAAACTTTCCCAGAAGAATGGAACCGATGATATTTGAGACCGCCCCAATAGTCATCGTGATGAGATAAATTTTCTCTTTATTCATCGGTAAAAGCACCTGAGAATATATGATGTCTCCGATGGAATAAGTCAGCATAATCGATGCCAAAATGATTAAGACATATTGGGCATTAGCGTATCCAACGGCTCCGCCCGACACGACAGTAACTACTTGCTGAGACAGCAAAATCATGGTCACGACGGCTGGCAAAGCGATAAACAAACAAATGTTGATGCTGTAGGCCGTCAGATTTTTAAAGAACTGCTTATTTTCCATCTTATAGTAAACGGTCGCCCGTGGAATAAATACGGCGCTGAGCGAAGTGATAATCGTAATTACGATTTCAATGCCTTTGATACCGACGGAATAACTTCCCACTTGGGCCATGGTATCCAGGTAGCCAAGGATGAAGGAGTCGCTTTGGTTATAAATGGCGACCACGATCGTAATAAGGAAGATGACAAGCAATGGTTTGAAATATTGCTTAAAGTCATAAGGACCTTCTTTTTTAAGGCTGATGTACTTGCGAAGATAGATTAAATTGATGATTACCGTCATCAGCGTTCCAGAGATGGCAAAGAAAGAATAAAGATAGATTTGACGGGGATAACGAATGAATAAAATGGTCAAAGCCGCCGAGATGGTAATGGTGGCGATGCTGCGGAAGGAAATGTAAAAGTGCTTTTCCAAAGCGATGTAAATCCATTCAAACGAGAAGACGCCGGCAATGAAGTTTATAGAGAGAATGAATATGACTTCTTTGTTGTCGACGAGCTTGCCGCCGGCAGAAAATATAATGATGATCATCAACGCAAAAGAGGCGAGCGTAAATAAGGCCTGCAAGAGGAAAAATTCCTGGGCCTTCTTGTTTAAAGCTTTTTGGTCATCGCGTACTTTGGCGCATTCGCGAATAGCGATGTTGGGAATGCCGAGTTTTGCGATAATAAGAAAATAGTAAACAAACGTATTGGCCCAAGCGAAGGTTCCGAAAGCTGCATCTCCAAGGTATTTGCATGCAAACGGGAAGGTGATAAAAGACAGTAGCGTGAGGGTCACGGTACGTATGAGGTTGACGATGACTCCGCTACGAACGTTTTCTTTCATAATTGGGCCTCAAACAGGTTTCCATTTATTATAATCTATTACTGACAAAAAATCATTTTCGTTTTTCGATGCGATAGTACATAATTGTAATAACAATATATAATTGTATTGTTTTATAGAAAGAGCACGCATGAAAATACTGATTGTCTGTCAATATTATTACCCCGAAAATTTCGCCATTACCGCCATTGCCAAGACTTTGGTTGAATTTGGCCACGAAGTTTCCGTTTTGACGGGGTTGCCAAACTATGGTTATGGAAAAATACTTCCTGGATACAAACATGTCCGTGAAGAAGTCATCGATGGCGTCAAAGTCCATCGGGTAAAACTTTTGCCACGGAAAAACTCGCGGATTTCAATTATTGAAAACTATCTCTCTTTTTGGGCGAATTCGAAAAGATGGGCGCGCCACACCAAAGAAAAATATGACGTCGTCTACTCGATGAGTTTATCGCCAGTGATCTCCGTCAGTGCCGCTAATGTCTATGCAAAAAAGCACAAAGTACCGCATTTACTTCATTGCGTCGACCTGTGGCCTGAGTCCACGATTATCACGAAAAACGTTGATAAAAGAGGCCTAATTTATGCTATTTTATTAAAATGGAGTCACAAGATTTATCAAGACGCCACGAAAATTATCATAGGTTCCCCTTCATTTAAAAACTACTTTGAAGAAACCCTCAAGATTAAGGACCGTGTTACGGACGTTATTATTCAACCGGCGATCGTGACAAAGTGCGAAGTTGAACCCATCGTTTACGACTCCGGATTCAACATCGTTTATTGCGGAAACATTGGCACGCTACAAATGCTCAATCTTATAGTTGGCTCTTCTGCTGTTTTAATAGACCATCCTGAAGTCAAATTCCATGTCATTGGAATGGGCAGCGAAAAGCAACTATTCTTCAACTTGGTAAAGGAACAAAAACTCGAAAATAGAATCATCTATCATGGGCCCTTACCCTCGAGCAAGGCGTCTGCCTATTTTGTTAATGCCGACGCTCTCTATGTTTCGTTAAAAAACGAGGGTTTTGTCGGGAAAACCATTCCCAATAAGCTTATTATGTATATGGCTTTTGGCAAACCGATTATCGGTGTTGTCGGGGGCGATGCCAGAGCTCTTTTAGAACAATCGGGCGGTGCAATCTTTGCGGAAGAAAACAGCCTCGATATTGCCAAGGCCATCACGACGCTTTTGCAAAAAACTACTGAAGAAAAAAATAAGCTTGGCCTACTGAACCAAACTTACTTTAATTCTCACTTCTCGCTAGAGACACTAACTCGTAAAATCGAGTCTCATTTATTAGATTTGATAAAGTGATTAATTTTAGCGCCTTGATTTTCAATTGAGAAAAGTTCCAAGGCCTTTTCTCTGGCGGCATCGCCCAATGCTTTTCTTTGGCTTGGAGACATTTCCAAGAATTTAGAAATAGAAGCAAAAAGTTCTTCTGCTTTTCCATTTCCCGCCCACATGATTTCATTAGCAAAATCAGTCATTAGAGGCGTGCTTATCGTTGAGAGTGTGGGGGTCCCGCTTTCAGCATACTCAAGGACCTTGCTCGGAATTGACAATAAATCGATATCAGCATCAAAGGGCCGTGGGTTGATGTTGAGAATTGAAGTATGTTCGTATTTGATTAATTCGCGCGGAGTTAACAAACCCAAATAGACCACTCGGGGATCAGACTTTGCCGCCTTCGTGACGAGCGGGACGTCAGGCCCTTGTCCTGCAATCAGAAGATTGTAATCGCCCGGAAGATTCCGAAACGCGGAAAGCAGGTTTGAAATGCCATAACGTTCGTAGATAGAGCCGCCAAAGAAAAGGGATTTGCCATTGTTTTCATAAGATATCATCTTGCTGTCTTCGACTAAACCCGAAAACGTGTAATGTGGATTGCCAAAAGGATTTGCCATTTTATTGAGTTCTTCAGTCAAGGTTAAATACATATCGTAATAGGGTAGCGTCCGATTAATTCGAGCGACGAATTTTTTATTCACGGAAGAAAGATTGCTTGGATCATCCGTGATGATGCCGATGATGGGAACTTTATGAAAAATGCCAAGACTTTGAGCAACTCTCACTGAAGAATAGTTAAGAGAGTCGACAACCAAAATAACATCGTCCTTTTTTCTGAAGATTTTCCGAGCGATTTTTCTAGCATTTAAATTAAAGGTAAAAGGCTTTAAAAAGCGTTCATTAATAAAACTGACATAATGATAACGAATATTGCCTTCTTTTTTCGTTTCGTATGAAAAACGTCTCATTTGTTCAAAATGATAATTAATCGGGCGATTCACGATAACTTCAACGTCATTGTAAAGGGCTAATGCCTTGATTAATTTGTGGTGGAAATTCTGATTACTGGGATTGGGGGCCGATTTACTTTTTGCCGCTAAACGATCGAAATCTTCTTGCACCATGGTGGTGGCAAAATAAAGTATTTTCATTTTATGGCCTCCTCAAAAATGCGAACGTGAACTTCCGCCATTTTTTCAATGGTGTTTTCTCTCGCCGTTTTTAGGGGTGCGTCGCCGAAATTTTTACCGATAACATCTTCAATCCGTTTTTTAACGTCTTCAGGATTCTTATAATCAACGAGGAACCCATTGATATCATTGGTAATTAAATGCTGTGCTGCGACAACTCGATCGCTCGAAATAACAGGCAAACCTTGAGACATGGCTTCATTAATGACGTGGCCATAGATATCTTCTTTACTCAATAGAATAAAGGCATCCGATGCCCGGAATATTTCAAACAAATCATCCGTAACCATAAATGGAAGAATGATGACATTTGATAGTTTGTTCTCTTTTAAATAACTCGTATAATTTGCGAGTTCCTCGCCATCGCCGATGAGTATCAAAGTACGATCGTTAGGTTGAGTTTTCCAAATTTCAAGAAGCTCCATAAAGTTCTTGCGTTCGATAAATTGGCCAGCTGAAACAAAAATGGTTTTGCCGGGGAAATTGTGATCTTTCCGAATCTCAGCCTTTTCTATTTGACTAAGCACGGCGGGGGCAATTTCTTTTTCAAAAATAGTCGAATAAGGATAATTCACGATTCGTTCAGCTTGAGCGCCATAGTGAACAAGATAGCTATTTACTTCGGGCGAAGGAGATAAATAAAGTTTTGCACCAGAGACTAAGGATTTCTTTACTTTGAATTTGAATTTTGAATCGTTACGAATGACGCCGCCATTCACATACATGGCGTAAGGGATTTTATTCCGATGAAGGTAACGAAGCGCAAGCATTTCTGAAAAAGTTGAATACCCGTTGATAATAATTAAGTCATATTTGTTTTTCTTAAGATGCCGCACGACTCCGAACGAAAAATGATTTTCGTCGCTGATATTAATGCCTTTTAAAAAGATGCATTTAAACTGGATTTCATTTTGCTGATAGAAGAGAGGATTCCGGTTCTTTGATGCTCCACGCTCAAAAATAACAGTCAAATCGACACTTTTTGCGAGTTCGTTGAAGAGACGGATTTTGTAAGGAGCTGGGTGGTTAAAGACGATGAGAACTTTCATTTTTCTACTCTTTCTAAAGAATATTATACACATTTTCTATTTGCTCCGTGAGTGGAAAAACACAATTGAGAATGATATAATTTTGTCCATGATTGGGGACGTAACTATAATGACCTGGGAACAATTTTTTAAAGAAGAGTCACAAAAGGAATATGCTCATCAATTGCATACGTTTCTTGATGAGGAATACAAAAATTTTGTGATATACCCGCCACGTAAAAATATATTTCATGCTTTTGACTTAACCCCTTTAGATAAAGTCAGGGTCGTTATCATTGGCCAGGATCCTTATCACGAACCCGGCCAAGCGATGGGGCTTTCGTTTTCAGTCCCTAGTGGTTGTCCCCTCCCGCCTAGTCTTCAAAATATCTATAAGGAACTCAATCAAGATTTGGGTTTAAAAATGAAAAATAACGGCGATTTGTCATACCTATCTAGTCAGGGTGTGCTATTGCTAAACGCTATCTTGAGTGTCCGCCAAGGCCAAGCATCTTCGCATCAGGGACATGGTTATGAGGAGTTCTTGAAAAACACGCTTTTAACAATCGACAAATGCGATCAACCAATTGTGTTTTTCCTTTGGGGAAATTTCGCTAGGCAATTAAAGCCCTATATTACGAACCACCATCGCCTCATTATTGAGAGCGTGCACCCCTCTCCGCTCAGTGCTAATCGCGGCGGTTTTTTCGGTTTACACCAATTTTCGAGATGCAATCAATTCTTGGCGCAAAATGGCCAATCACCAATTAACTGGCAAAATTAAATATTTTTTCTTCGTTTTGTGATAATATTTTAACGGGAGCTTGGAGAACCGGGCTGAGAGGATTGCTGATACCGCAATCGACCGTCGACCTGATCTAGGTAATGCTAGCGTAGGAAATTTTTTATTTCCTCGTTGGCGCGAGGATTTTTTATTTTTTGGAGGAGAGTATGAAGAAACCGTTTATTACGATACGCGAAATGGCGGAAATAGGCATGCTTGTTGCATTAGCCGTCATCCTAAATATGGAATTTTTAAGAATCCAAGTTCAAGCGCTTGGTGGCTCAATCGATTTCGCGATGGTCCCTCTTTTTGTTCTAAGTTATCGACATGGAGTCATAAAAGGATTCTTCGGTTGTGGGATTATCTTCGGAATCATCGCTTGTATTTACGATCGATACGGCATTATCACTTACCCTCTTGATTATCTTATGGCATTCGGTTCAATTTCTTTGGCGGGCCTATTTGCAAAATTGGCCTTTCCAGAAAATATCAAAGTCAAAAATGTTTGGCTAGATCGGTTCTTTTTAACCAAAAACAAACTTTTCTTTGTACTAAGCATTTTCGTCGCTTGTTTTACTCGCTTTGTCTTTCATGTTATCAGCGGTATGGTGGTTTTCTCAACATCATTTTGGGCTTCTGTTGTCTACAATGCATCCTATATGGTGCCGGCTTTCCTTGTTTGTTTAATTGCATTGATTCTTCTCTATCGTCCATTAGTCCTTATCAATCGTATTTATCCAGTGGATGCGCTTAAATAGAAGGCGACTTTCCTTCCATTAGTTCTTGATTTTATGATATATTATTGACGCAATAGAGGAAAAAATATGGAAGAAATTTATCAGAAGATTGAAGAAAAACGCGCGGCCTTCATGGCCTACTATAAAAAACAAAAGTTATATAACAATATTGCGATGATTGCGGTGGTGGCAGTCGTTATTTCTGCCTATGTGTTTGTTCAGGGTATGCTCAACCTGCAGTATTTGACTTTGGGCATTGTCGCCGCCACGCTTGTCATACTCCTCGTTTACTCTCGAATCATGAGAAAGCGCGTTGATAAAGCGACTAAAACATATATTAATGAATATTATGACTTGCAGACCAGTTTGGTTTTCCCGAGCGACAAATTCGCCAATGCCAAAATTGAGATGACAGCCCGTCTTGAGGAAAAAGAATTCACCGACGCCGGAATCATTAAAGAAATTATCAAGACAAGCAGCCGGGGTTTAATTACCACTTCCTATGGAGATGCGAAAATATCTCTGGCCGATCTCGCGGCGTACGATACGGTTGATCGGAAAAAAGGCCCGGTCTTTCTTGGCAAATATCTGACATGCGATAATCATTTGTCCTTAGATGGCCGTATTCTTATTTATATCAAGCCTAAAATTGCCGGTAAAGGGCCCAATGACTTAAGTGATGTTAAGGAAGTTCTTGCGACAGAAACGCGCGTTATCTATGCTTCAACCAGCGATTATTCGAATGTTATCACGAAACGCGTTCTGGATGTCATTGACTCGATAAACGTCAACGAAACCTTGACTGATGTGACGATCAGTATCAAATCCGGCAAAACATATATTGCCCTTTCCTATAATGATTCGCTGATGGTCATTCCGTTACAATCGCCTTTCAATTCGAGTCCGACCGATAAATATCGCCTTGATATCGAAAAAATCGCTGAGTTAATCACATTAATCGTTATAATAATAACGAGCCTAGGCATTAGGTTAGTCAAAAAGTCTTATTTAAGCGCTTTTTGCTATCCATCGAAGGAAGCGGTTTTATGGATTTAATACATCATTGGATACAAGTCCAAAGCTATAAACATAATGGGGCGCTCCATCGTTGCTGGGATCGCAATTTTGTGATCACTGATAATGATGATTTTATCGTCGTGGCTTCCCGCAGAACCAAAGTGACAGAAGGCGATGGGCGTCGTTGGTACACTCACGAACCGGCCGTCACGGTTTTCAGCAAAAAAGACTGGTATAACGTCATATGCATGTTAAAAGAAGATGGTGTCAACTTTTATTGCAATATTGCTTCTCCCACGTTAATTGACAAGGGAATGGCCAAATATATTGATTATGACCTTGATTTAAAACTTTATCCTGACGGATCCATCCGGATTCTCGATCAGAATGAATACGAAAAGCATAAGGCCCAACTGAATTATGGCAGTGATCTTGACACGGTCATTCAAAAAACGGTCGAAATCGTCACGAGCAAAATGCACTCCAAAGCGTTTCCTTTTAGAGAAGATATTGTAACCGAGTATTTTGATGCTTTTGAAAAAATAGTCGAATAATCTTATTTGATTCTTTTAATAATTTCGTTAATCGCTATTTTGGCTTCAGTGAGACCTGGTGCCAGTCGTTTTAATTTTCCTTGATATCCGGCGACATCGCCGATAGCAAAAACACCCGGAAGCGAAGTCATCATTTTTTCATCAACTTTCGCACCTATTCCCAAGCGTTCGAGACCAAAAAAATCAGACATCGGGATATGACCATAATTTACAAAAAAGAAATCACCTTTAATCCACTCATGTTCGCTCGTTGCCACGTTCTCTAATTCGAGCGCTGTCACAATGCTTCCCTCAACGGCCAAAGTTACTGGAATAAATGGGGTTTTGACGGTAATTGTACTGATTTCTTGAATTGTTTTATAATCGCCACGAAACTCGTTGCGGCGGTGGACAATGGTGACGTGTTTGGTAACGCGGGAACTCATTTTTGCCCAGTCTAAAGCGGAATCGCCGCCGCCCATAATGACGACACGTTTATCCCGGAGATGGTTTACGCTTTTTAGCGAATAAAGAATGTTCGAATATTTATCTTCATCCGGCAGGCCCATTTTTCGTGGCACATATACGCCTAATCCTGTTGCGATGATCACGGTTTTAGTTAAGTAGGTGTCCTTCGTTGTTTTTATTTCGATACCGGTTTTTCTAGACGCAATGCCAAGTACTTTTTCTTGGGTATGAATGACAATTCCATCTTTGACTTTATTGACTTGCATAATGAGATGATCAATATAGTCTTTTGCGGTTGTCATCGGTATTTCGGGAATGTCGACAATTTCTTTTTCGGGGTATAATTCCATTAATTGTCCGCCCAAAACCTCGCTACTTTCAAAAAGCAGACCCTTGATGCCTTTTTTATTTGCCAAGATAGCGGCGTATAAACCAATGGGACCGCCGCCGACGATAATCAATTCATGCATGGGTAAACCTCATGTCATTATTATACACAAATCGACATGCCAGAATGAGTAATATTATTACTCACTATGTTATAATATTTCGCGACGAGGAATTTATATGCTCGATTACACTTTTAAAACCCATGAGCAAAAAGAAACCGCTGGTTTCGGACGTTTTGTTGTCCCTTATTTATCAGTTCAAAGCGTCATCACCTTATCGGGTGATTTAGGCGCTGGAAAAACGACGTTTGCGAGTGGCGTTGCCGCCGGACTCGGAATCCACGAACATGTCATTAGCCCGACCTTTGATGCCTATCGTCTCGAAGACGGGAACAAAGATCTCGGTCTTGAAGAATTCATCGAAGGCAACGGCATCACCTTGATTGAGTGGCCGCAATTCATCAACAAACTGATTCCTGCCAACGCCTTGCATATCGTCATTCGCAACTTAGGCGGGGATGAACGGGAAATTCATGTGTCGACGACCAATGTGGCCTATGAAAAAATGTTTAACAACATGAAGGAGATATATCAATGATTACTGTATTATTGGATAGTTCTTTCCGTGATTTGGCCGTTGGCATCGCAAAAAACGATGTCATGATTGACCAAATCTCTTACGAAGCTTGGCAGAAGCAAAGCGAATTATTAATTCCTGAACTCGATAAACTGCTCAATCGTAACCATATTGAGCGTGCCGATATTTCGTCAATCATCGTTTCGTTTGGGCCTGGCTCTTATACGGGAGTCCGCATTGCCCTGACAGTAGCCAAAGTCATGGCTTTTGCCTTAGACATCCCGCTCTATGCAGTTTCTTCCCTACAAGCTCTTAAAGTGGGCGAAAAGCCGACGATCGTACTCATTAACGCCCGCAGCGAGCGCTCTTATATCGGCGTTTACCAAGGCGCTAAAGTCATTGTCCAGGACACCATCATGACAAACGCGGAGGCTAAGGAATATATTGCCAGCCATCCTAGTTATTTAATTAGCGGGGATGCCGAATATTTGGGAATCAAAGCCATTAAAGTCAATCCGCTAACAGAGATGTTAAGCCTCAAAAAAGATATTTTGCCAGTGAAAGACAAACTGGGCTTGACCCCAGTTTATTTGAAGGAATAAACGATGATTATCCGTCCAATGAAAAAAAGTGATTTACCCCAGGTTCTCGATATTGAGGCCGTGAGTTTTTTGCTCCCTTGGAATGAATCACAGTTTCTCTATGAATTAACGGCTAATCCTTTCGGCCACATCTATGTCGCGACCGAAAATGAGATTGTCATCGGCTTCATTGATTTTTGGATTACGTTTGATAGTGGCTGCATCAATCAAATCGCCGTGATGACGGGGCTTCGCCACAAAGGCATTGGCATGTCGCTATTGATCGACGCTGAGAAACGGCTGATAGCCTCCGGCGTAAAAAGCTTAACTTTGGAAGTACGCACGCACAATAAAAACGCCATCGCCCTTTATGAAAAATTCGGTTTTACCGGAAAGTTTATCAAGAAAGTTTATTACGATAATGGCGATGATGCCTTGTATATGGAAAAGAGGCTGGGTCTATGAGCACGACTATTTTAGCCATCGAAAGCAGCTGTGACGAAACGGCCGTCGCCATCATCCGCGATGACAAACTTTTATCAAACATCGTTTCGACGCAGATTGAAGTTCATAAAAAATACGGCGGAGTCATGCCGGAAATCGCGTCTCGTCTCCATGCCGAGAATATATCGATTGTCCTTAAGGAAGCTCTTGAAAAAGCCAACGTTAAACTCGAAGAAATCGATGCTTTTGCCGTGACAAGAGGGCCGGGTTTAATCGGTGCCTTGCATGTGGGGCTTCAAGCTGCCAAAACGCTGGCAATGCTTTATCACAAGCCCTTAATCCCCGTTCATCATTTAGCAGCTCATATTTATGCTAACGAATATGTCAAACCGCTGATTTTTCCTTGTCTGGCCGTTGTCGTGAGCGGTGGCAATACTGAACTTGTGATCATGAAAGAACACCTTCACTTCGAAATCATCGGCGAAACGCGCGATGACGCCATCGGCGAATGCTATGACAAAGTCGCCCGCGTCCTTGGCTTGCCTTATCCCGGCGGCATCCCCATTGACGCTTTATCCAAAAAAGGCCATCCCACTTACAAATTACCGAGACCGTTGCACGATCATAGTTATAACTTTTCCTATTCGGGTCTCAAGACCTCCGTCATCAATCTGGTTCATGGTGCCGAACAACGTGGCGAGAAAATCAATGTTGAGGATTTATGTTGTTCCTTCCAGGAAACCGCCATTGGCATGATTATTGAAAAAACCATGCATGCGGTCGACGAATTCCATGTCAAGCAAGTCGTTTTGGCGGGCGGCGTTTCGGCAAACAGCCTGCTACGTGCACAAATCGTCAGCAAGCTCCAAGGCACGGGCGTTGACGTCATCATCCCGCCGATGTGGTGCTGCACCGACAATGCCGCGATGATTGCCAAAGTCGGCATGTACTTATATGAAAAAAAGCTTTTCGCTCCCCTTGATATCGCGGTGGACCCGAATTGGCAAATCGATCATTATGAAGAGTTTTAGCCCAATTTTATCGACAAAGCGTCGCTAAAACGACTATAATAAAAACACTGAAAGCGTTTTAAAAAGGAGTTGTTCTTATGGCTGAATACATTACTGTCCGCGAACTTTATGAACTTTGCATAAGTCAGGACCACCAAGCATTGGCTGCCCTTAAGGAAGTCCATCTCGAAGGCTGGGTCAGGACGAACCGCGATAACGGTTCCATCGGATTCATCGAACTCAATGATGGCACTTACTTTAAGAATGCTCAACTTGTTTACAACAATAAAGAAATTGCTTCTTTCGACGAAATCAAGCGTTATTCGACTGGATCCGCGATTGAAGTGGTCGGTCATTTCGCTTTGACTCCCGAACTTAAACAACCTTTTGAAATCAAAGTCACGAGCATCGTTTTACTTGGTGGCGTTGCCGAAGATTACCCCCTGCAGAAGAAACGGCATAGTTTCGAATTTCTCCGTGATATTGCCCATTTACGGCCACGGACCAATACCTTCAGCGCCGTTTATCGTGTCCGGAGCGTTTTATCGATGGCGATTCATGAATTCTTCCAAGGACAAGGTTTTGTCTATGTCCATACTCCGATTATTACCGGCAACGATGCCGAAGGCGCTGGCGAAGTCTTTTCCGTCATCACCGGCGGCAAAGACCCGAACGCATTCTTTGGCAAACCAGCGTGTTTGACAGTGTCGGGACAACTGCATGTCGAAGCCTTAGCGTTGGCCTTCCGTGACGTCTATACGTTTGGGCCGACTTTCCGTGCCGAAATCAGCAATACGATCCGCCATGCCAGCGAGTTCTGGATGGTCGAACCGGAAATCGCCTTTGCCGATTTAAACGATGACATGGACTTAATCGAAGATTGCGTGAAGTTCTGCATCCAATATGTCAACGAAAATTGCCCAGAAGAAATGAACTTTTTCAATACCATGATCGATACGACTTTAGCAGAACGGTTAAAGCATGTTGTCGAATCGCCTTTCAAACGGATGCCCTATACCGAAGCCATTCAGGAATTGCTGAAAGCCAAAGCGGCCGGACACAAATTTGAAAATGATGCCATTGTCTGGGGCATGGATCTACAGAGCGAACACGAACGCTATATTACCGAACAAATCGTAAAAGGACCGGTTTTCCTCACGGACTATCCTAAGGAAATCAAATCTTTCTATATGCGCTTGAATGATGATGGAAAGACAGTCGCAGCCTGCGATTTGCTTGTTCCCGCCATCGGTGAATTAGTCGGCGGTTCGCAACGCGAGGAACGTTATGATCTGCTCAAAGAAAAAATGGACAAAATCGGCAATGCCGAGGGTTTGGAATGGTATTTAGACTTACGTCGTTACGGCGGCTGCAAGCATGCCGGTTTCGGCATTGGCTTTGACCGCTTCATGATGTATATTACGGGTATGGGCAACATCCGCGACGTTCAGGTTTATCCCCGTACGCCCGGCTCGCTCAAATACTAGGAGGGTCCCATGGCACTATCGCAAGAACCGGCAAAATTCGAAGAAATTGAACTCCGAAGACAAAAACGTCAGCAAAAACGTCTTTTTATCTTTTTGCTGATTATCGACTTAGCGCTGATGGGCTTAGTGATCTTTGATATCTATCAATTATTCCAACAGACCTTTGGCTCCTCGTCGAGCGCCGTTGTAGCCATCCTCTCGCATCTGTAAAATCAAACACAACGAGACAAAAAAACCTCGCATCTGAAGTGATAACGTAAAAGTAGACAAGGAAAAAAACTCCTAGTCTACTTTTTTTGTTAATCTTTTCTCAATGGAGGTTTAAAAATGGGAAGATCAAAAGGGACGAAAAACGTGATGCGAACGCCTGCAGAAAAAGAGTGTTTGATCAAAGAGTATTTTAATTCTGAGCAATCGAAGAGAGTCTTTGCGGAGAGTCGGGGTATCGATAGAACAGTATTTGATGATTGGACAAAAAAGTACGAAATGAACGGAATTAATGGGCTAAAATCGAAAACGGGAATGAGTGGATCAGGGAATATTTATGCGGCCTTGCATACGGGAAAACATCTTTCCGAGATCGACCGTCTCCGTCTGGAAAACATGAAGAAGGACATCGAGATAGCGCGGTTAAAAAAAGGGTACTATGTGAAAGGAGCTGGTTCAAAAAAGGAATTCGTTCCTATCAAAGGGAAGAATACGAAATAATTGAATCATTATCGAGTAAATATGGCGTGACGATGCTTTGCTGGCAGATGGAAACGAACCGATCCGGATACTATAAATGGCGGTTTCGCGTGAAAAGCCCAACGGCGAGGGCGGTCAGTAGGATGACAAACATCAAGTTGTTGCGGGAAATCCACGGAAAACACCCGTCGCATGGGTACCGGTGGCTGGCGGCGAAGCTCCGTGAAAAGACCGG
>JAPLKQ010000120.1 GCA_026387995.1 Bacillota bacterium | reverse complement strand
AGAGTTCCGGGTGTTTAGAATCATAGCCAAGCGCGGTAATATAGTTCGTCGAAGCGTCCAGCCAGACATAGATGACGTGCTTCGGTTTTTCGCGGACGGGGATCCCCCAAGAGAAAGAAGTACGGGAAACACATAAGTCTTCAAGGCCGGGTTTAATGAACGTATTGATCATTTCATTCTTCCGGGATTCCGGGGTAATGAACTTAGGATTGTCTTCATAGAATTGTAGGAGGCGGTCGATGTACTTTCCGGTACGGAAAAAGTACGCTTCTTCGACGTCTTGATGGACGGGACGGTGGCAGTCCGGGCATAAGTGTTCCGGCCCCACTTGAGTGTCTGTCCAGAAGGCTTCGTCATGCGTGCAATACCAGCCCTTATATTCGCCGAGATAAATATCATCGTTCGCTAATAGTTTGGAGAAGATATCCTGCACCACTTTGACGTGGCGCGGTTCGGTGGTACGGATAAAGTCATCGTTGGTGATTTCGAGGACTTTCCATAAGTCCTTGATGCCGACGACGATCGAGTCGACGAAGTCCTGCGGGGTCTTCCCGGCAATGGCGGCGTTCTTCTCGATTTTTTCGCCGTGCTCATCGGTACCGGTCAAAAAGTAGGTGGGAAACCCACGCATTCTTTTATAACGGGCCCAGGTATCGCATAAGGTCGTGCAGTAAGCATGGCCGATATGGAGCTTGGCGCTGGGGTAGTAAATAGGCGTGGTAATGTAGAATTTGTCTTTCATGGGGATGACCTCACTTTTTTTAATAAAAAACCGTCATCATGGCAGACGACGGTTCATAAATCCGAATTTACTTGTTTAGACCGTATTTCTTATTGAAACGTTCGACACGGCCATCGGCTTGGTTAGACCGTTGCTTGCCAGTATAGAATGGGTGGCAATTAGAGCAAGTGTCTACGCGTATTTCCTTCAGGGTGGACCCTGTTTCGAAGGTGTTGCCGCAAGAAACACAAGTCACGGTGCAAGTGTGGTAATCCGGGTGAATTCCTTTTTTCATAAGCTTTTCTCCTTCCGCCTTGGGCTGCTAAATGAGCTCAAAGTAAGTTGCTTTGTAATATTACCATTTACGCTAATATAATGCAATTATATTTGCCGGAGTTTCAAAAAAGACTATGGGCGAGGAGACCACTCGGCGGTTTTCTGTTTGATTAATGCTTCGTAGGCGGTTTTAAGTTGAACGCCAACTTTCTCAAGCGTTCGTTCCTCCGCTAATTTATAGCCTTCGGCGACGACCGCTTGGGTATCGTTGTCCATGATGAAATGCAGTTTTTCATTGAATTCATCGTTGGTTTTCGCTTTGAAACAGTCGCGTCCGTCTTTAAGCCAGTCTTCATAGACGCCGATGTCGCGGCAAAGCACCGGGCAATGGCTGGCTAAAGCCTCTAAAACCACGATGCCTTCGGTCTCTTCGTAACTGGTGAATAATAAACATTCGGCGTAGTGATAAGCGCCTTTGATGATGTCGTTATCGATGTAACCCGGCATGAGGGCGTTGCTCGGGCGGTTTTTGATGGCTTTTTTAATCTGATCGCTCACTAAAGCGTCGGCCAGATGGCCAAACCAGATTGGATGCCTTTACGGGCAAACAAAAGGCCAATCCCAATCACGACTTTTTCGTCGGTGATTTTAAAGAAATCTTTAAAGGCTTTGACCTTCTTTTCATCTTCCGCGTATTCGGCGAGATCGATGCCGTTACTGATCGGGATGACTTTCGTTCCCAAATGATAGTTATCAATCAGCTTTTTTGAGTAAACGGTCGGGGTAATGATGAGGTCGGCGCTTTTATAGACTTTCAAGAGTTGGTGGTTGAAATACAGCGACATCAATTTATAGCCTTTGAAAGAGTTCTTAAAATCCTCTAAAGTCGAGTGCCCGTGGACAATCGCGGGAATGTGAGTTCGGTGGCACCGCTTCAGGAGACGATAGCTCTTCGTGAAGATGGTATTGATGTGGGCAATATCAAAAGTATCTTTGGGGTCCAACGTATAATCGATTCCCACTAAGGTTAAAGCTTTCTTTTGGTGGCGGAGGGCCCGGCCAATGCCGGAAATCGCCAACTGTTTGGCGTTTTCAAAATATAAGAGGGTTTTCATTTTTTCTCCTTATTTATAATATTCGGCTTTAAATTCATCGGTCCAGTATTTCTCGGGGAGATACATGACCTCTTTCGTCACGAGTGGGCTGATCACTAATGGGATATAGCCAAGATGTAAATCAAACACATGCTGCGGACGGACATAAACCATCGATAGATAAATGAGATTGCCGTTGGCATAAGGTTCCGGTATCTCTAAATATTCGGGTTCGCTTAATTCTTCATACATCGCGGTTTTCAGTTTCCGGATTTTACGGTCTTTGGGTTTTTCGGTTTCAAGAAAGTTCAAACGGCTGAGAACATCTAAATATAATTCGGGTTTTTCCACGAATTGTTTGGCGGGAGAGAAGAAAACCCACGATGCATAGGCACGGTTCGGGTCATTGCTGGGCGTAAGAATCATCTTGAAGACATAGCCCCAGACGATGGTCCCGGTTTTCCAGAGTTGCTCGCGTTTCCAATAGTTGGCGGTTAAAAAGCCGAGCATCCGTCCACGCGCGGTGTCTTTACCTTCTAAAAAGAGATAGTCGCCTTTTTCAAAAGTAAAAGCCGAAGCTTGGTACTTCTCGTTCAGGGTTTTCAGCATTAGTTCATTGATCATGATTTGTCCCCGCTACTATTATAGCAACGAAAAGGCCGTTCGATAGCACCTTTTATTTAAATAAAGACCTCGCGTGTTATAATAATGCAGTTCGAAATTAGGAGGAATATTATGATCAATAAAACGATGGCCCAGACCGTTTTGAATCTTGGGCTCGCGACCGGCGCGGATTTCGCCGAGATCTACATCGAAGAAAATAACGGTACCTCGCTCTCGCTCGATAACGGCAAGATCGAAGAAATCGGCAGTTCCCTTTCTTATGGCGCCGGCATCCGTTTACTCAATAAATTGCAAAGCGTCTATGGTTATACCAACGACGTGAGTTTAAAAGGCCTAAGCAAACTCGCGGAGTCTTTATCGAAATCCTATAAAGGCCCACAGACCGTGACCGTTAAAGAAATCGAAAAAGTCCGTGTTTCCAAGCACCACCAAAGCGAAATCCCGCTCGTCGGGGTCAGCAAAACCGATAAAATCGCGCTCATCAAAGAAATCGGTCAAGTCATCTCCGATTATGACCCCCGCATCGTCCGGGCCCAAGTGATGTTCAGTAACTCCCACAAGATTGTCACCATCTTTAATTCCGATGGCAAAGAATTCCATGATGAACGCTCACGCGCCCGCATGTACTTACTCGCGGTCGCTAGTGAAAATGGCCAGATCGAAACCTCGGGCGAAGGCCCCGGCGCTCAAGCCGGACTTGAATTCTTCACTCAAGGCGTCGACTTTAAGAAAAAAGCCAAAGAAGTTGCGGAAGCGGCCGTTAAAATGCTGTCTGCGGATGAATGCCCGAGCGGCAAAATGCCCGTGGTCATCGGCAACGGTTTCGGCGGCGTCATTTTCCACGAAGCCTGCGGCCACGCTTTAGAAGCCACCTCAGTCGCTAAGAAACTCTCGGTGTTTACTGACAAATTAGGTACCCAAATCGCCAACCCCATCATCACCGCCATCGACGACGGCACGATTGAAAACGGCTGGGGATCCGGCAACATCGACGATGAAGGCCACGTCACCGCCAAGAACGTCTTAATCGAAAACGGCATTTTGAAGAGTTATCTCATCGATGACTTCAATGGCCGGAGAATGAACATGAAAGGTAATGGCGCTTCCCGCCGTCAGAATTACCGCTACGAACCCACCTCAAGAATGAGTAATACTTATATCGCCAATGGCACCTCCACGCCTGAAGAAATCATTGCCGCCACCAAGTTTGGCCTCTATGCCAAATCGATGGGCGGCGGTTCCGTCAATCCGGCGACCGGCGACTTTAACTTCGCCGTCAGTGAAGCCTATATGATCCGTGACGGCAAGATTGCCGAACCGGTGAAAGGCGCGACCTTAATCGGTAACGGCGCTGATATCCTACATAAAATCGACATGGTCGCCAATGACCTCGAACGTGCCCAAGGCATGTGCGGGTCCGTCAGCGGATCCATCCCGGTCGATGTCGGCCAACCGACCATCCGCGTGAGCGAGATTACCGTCGGCGGACGGGGAGGAGCACTCTAATGAACTACAATAAATACTTCGCGTTAGCGAAGCAGCAAGGGCTCGAATCCCTCGAACTCTATATCTCCCACAACTACGAATTAAGCTTCGGTTTATTCCATAGCGAAGTCGCTTCCTACTCGTTATCTGACACGTCCGATATTTCGGCGCGTGGCGTCTATAACGGCAAAATCGGTTATGCGTACTGCGAAAAGCAGGATGCCAATACCGCAAGTTTTTTAGTGAGCCAAATCAAAGAAAACGCCATGGGCGTAGATAAAGACGATCCGGCCATTATCTTTAAAGGCAGCGAAAAATATCACAAGAAAAACATCTTTAATCCCGAAATTGAAAAGCTCAGCATCGACCAGAAGTTGAAAAACCTCTATGAGATCGAAGCCAAGCTGAAAGCCGCGGACCCCCGCATCACCGAAGTCGATGGCTGCGACTATGCCGAAGCCGCTGAAGAAGTCATGCTTCTCAACTCCTACGGATTAAAACTGAAAGCCAAAGCCAACCACTTCTATTACTACGCCGGCGTGGTCGTCAAAGACGGCGAAGAAGTCAAAACCGGTTATAAGGTCAAACTCTCGAATGATCCTTATGAATTTGATATTGACGAGTTTGTGAAGCAAGTCGTGAAGAACGCCGTCGATAAGCTCGGCGGAAAACCCTGCGCGAGCAAGAAATATCCCGCTGTCTTAGCGCCTAAAGTGGCCGCCAGCCTGGTCGGCATCTTCTTAGAGAGTGCCTCCGCGGACGAAGTCCAACGCCACTCCTCGTTACTGGAAGGCAAAGTCGGCGAAAAGATTGCCTCGAGCAAACTCACGATCTTAGAATCCCCACTCAAGAAAACCTGCTTCTTCCGTTACTTCGATGATGAAGGCGTCGCCACCTATAACAAGCCGCTCATCGAAAAAGGTATCTTGCAGACGTATTTATATAACTTAACGACCGCCGCCAAAGACGGCGTGAAGACCACCGCCAACGGCTACAAAGCAGGCGGCAAGGTCGATATCGGTTACGTGAACGTCGAAGTGAAGCCGGGAAGAAAGACCCTTGAACAGGCGATTAGTAAGATTAAAGAAGGCGTCTATATTGAGGAAGTCCAAGGCTTACACGCCGGAATCAATGCCCAATCGGGCAACTTCTCCTTACAAGCGTCCGGTTACATGATCCGTGACGGCAAAAAAGCCGAACCGCTCAATCTCGTGACCGTCGCCGGTAACCTCATCGAGTTATTCCTCGATGTCAAGGAAGTCGCTAACGATACTGAGTTACAACTCTCCTCGATTTCCTCGCCAAGTCTCGTCATCAAAAAATTAGCTATCTCCGGAAAATAAAGCCCAAAATAAAAGTAGGCAAGGAACCAATCCTGGCCTACTTTTTTTCAGCAGTTCATTTTGTATTATTTCTGAACGGGTTCCGGCGTTAAATCTGCGACCGATTTTGGAAACCAATGTTGGGTGCTATTGGCGATTTTAACCAGAATAAGCATAATCGGGACTTCCGTTAAAACGCCGACTGTGGTTGCCAAAGCCGCTGGAGAAGACGTACCGAATAAGGCGATGGCGACGGCCACCGAGAGTTCAAAGAAGTTGGAAGCGCCGATCATGCCGGCGGGTGCCGAAATATCGTAAGGCAACCGCAATAATTTGCAGGCAAAATAGGCGATAAAGAAAATAAGAAATGTCTGAATCGTGAGGGGCACCGCGATAAGGAGAATATGAAGTGGGTTATTAAGGAACGTTTCTCCTTGAAAAGCGAATAATAAAACGAGGGTTAAGAGTAAACCAATGACCGTGGCGTTATCAAACTTCGGAAGGAACTTGGTTTCGAAGTATTCTTTGCCTTTTTTCTTGCTCACCAGGACGCGGGTTAAGATGCCTGCGCCCAGAGGAATGACCACGAAGAGCACGACGGAAAGGATTAAGGTGTCCCATGGGACTTGGACGTTGCTGACGCCAAGCAGGAACTTAACAATCGGGACAAAGGCGATGAGAATGATTAAATCGTTCGTGGCCACCTGCACCACCGTATAGGCAGCATTGCCTTTAGTCAGTGAGCTCCAAACGAACACCATCGCGGTACAGGGCGCCGCACCAAGCAAAATGGCGCCAGCTAAATATTGTTTGGCCAAATCAGGCGCAATCAAACCTTTAAAGACAATATAAAAGAAGAACGCGCTGATCGCGTACATCGTTAAGGGCTTGATGATCCAATTGACAATCCAGGTGACATATAAGCCTTTCGGGTTTTTCCCGACATTTTTTAAACTAATGAAGTCGACTTTCATCATCATCGGGTAAATCATGACCCAGATGAGGATGGCCACCGGGATAGAAACCTGCGCATATTCAAATTGGCCAAGAAAATCAGGAATGATGGGAATAAATTTGCCAATCAGCACGCCGACGACCATGCAGAGGGCAACCCAAATCGATAGATACTTTTGAAAGAAACTAATGCTACTGCTTTGGTGCTTGCTCATAATAATTATCCTCGCCACGACACTTTAACATATAGATAAGTGTCTATATGGTGATTATAGGTTTTTACGATATTTCTGTCAACCCAAAATGGCTCTTGAGCAAAAGAAAAAACTCAATCCTCCTCGCGGGAAGATTGAGCCTTTTGTCGAGTTTGAAGAGTGTTTTCGAAAGTTGGTTATTCTGGTACGATAACAGCTTTAACCAAACTAACGGCGGCGCCACACGAACTGGCAACTCCTGCAACGATTAAGCCGGCGCCCATCGTCCAAGTAACATCGAGCACGGTTCTCGAATCGAGAATCGTCACGCTCGCAATGGTAAAGGTTGGAAGTAAGAACAGCATGATTGCTCCGCCGATGAATAACAACGCGGAGACAAGCGCGCCTCTTTTAAATAAGACAGCCGTGATGCCGGCGGCCAACGGAAGCGCGAATGCAAACATGCCAAGGACAATCGGCTCTAATTGGCCGCTTCCAAAGATTCCAAGGTTAACGAATTCCGTACCGAAGACGACTTCATAGCCAAGAAAACTGGTATCTGAATCACGATAAATCAAAGCGGGAAGAAAAATCATCGCGGTCGCGACGATTCCAAGCAAGAAGAGAATGATATCATAGGCGCGTTTATGGACTTTATTCATTGAGG
>JAPLKQ010000097.1:899-2677 GCA_026387995.1 Bacillota bacterium | reverse complement strand
AACCGTCGTAATCAAACGTCAGTCCCTCATGGACCACGACGTTTTGCGGTTCAAGGGTTTGAAGGATAGGGGAATGACGCTGGTCGGCAACGCCTTTGAGGGTCGAAAAAGCGACGTCGCTCAGGCGGCCGAGCAAAACCGGGATGCCGGGCTTCACGATGCCGGCTTTCGAAAGGGTGATCTTTTCAATCGTATTGCCCAAGTAACGTGTGTGTTCTAAAGCTACATTCGTAAGAATGCTGAGTTTTGGGATAAAGATGTTGGTGGCATCTACTTCTCCGCCCATCCCCACTTCGATGATGGCAATATCCACTTTCATCTCCGTGAAATAGGTTAAGACGATAATCGTCTGCATCTCAAAGGTGGTTAAAGTGTAGGCTTCAAACCGTTCGACATAATGGTTCATGTAGCCAAGCAAAGCTTCGTCAGAAATCATCTGGTCATTAATGACCATCATCTCATTGGCTTTGCTTAAGTAAGGCGAAGTAAAGAGTCCGACTTTATAGCCTGCGGAGACGTAGATGTTCTCGATGAAGGCCGCAGTCGAGCCTTTGCCGTTGGTGCCAGTGATGTGGATGGAAGGCACAAAATAGCGAAAAGCGTTCTCGCGGAGGTACTGGTCATAGCCTTTGCGTTCGTAGGCCGCGATATTATGGGCTTTAAAGTAGGTTTCTAGCCCGTTTATGTCGGTAAAGCGTATCGGCATCATTCATTGCCTTTCGCGCTTTTAAGGGCCTTGTCGATGGTTCTTTTGACGTCGCGTTCTTTCTCGACTTCGCGTTTGTCGAAGTTCTTCTTGCCTTTACCGAGGGCAATCTCGAGTTTGGCCATCCCGTGATGGAGATAGAGCTTGGTCGGGATCAAGGCATAGCCTTTCTCATTGACTTTGCTTTCCATCTTCACGATTTCTTTTTTATGAAGGAGTAACCGCCGAGTCCTTAGCGGATCGTGGTTAAAGATATTACCTTTTTCGTAAGGGGCAATGTTCATGTTTAAAACATACATCTCGCCGTTCTTTCATATGATGCATCCCCTTTCTTTAGAGATTATACTATGTTTTTAACTTTGACCGAAATAAAAACTCTCCTCGAAACGTTCGAAGAGAGTTTTGTTACTTAAGTAAGTAAAATTCTTATTCTGGGAGGACGGCTGGAATCGAGAGGGAAACGACACCAGTTTCGATGGTCAAAATTTCGGCATCCCAGCCCAGGGTCGCCACGGTAATGACGTCGAGAGTTGTTTGGGTCGCGCCGGTAATGGCTAAGGTGCCATTGGATTTTCCGGTAAAGGTCGCCGTTCCGGCAAAATACCCATTAGAGAAGGTCGAGTTCGTGAGGTTGAAGTCGCCAACGATCGTGCCCGAATAGGCTTTCGTAGAAGTTGGAGTATGCGCTTCGACCGCGCTGCTGGATAAAACATTAGAAACAACGATGACATGGCCAAAACCTTTATCTTCATAACGGCCAAGGATGCCGCCGGCATAAGCTTTTACCGCGGTGATTGAGGTTGCATTAACGCTTCCGGAAGCAAACACGTTCGTTAAAGATAAATCAGAGGTTTCATCATCGAAAGTTCCGACGACGCCACCCGCGTAGGAAGGTTTGGCGCCATTGACACTAGCTGAAGCGTTACCGCTGGCAAAGGCATTCGTGACGCTGCCACCTTGTTGAACGGCGACAATGCCACCAGCATAGGCTTGGAATTCGTCAGCGACAGGGTCATCACCATTCATCGTGGCACTGACATTCCCAGTCGCTTTGACGCGGGATAAAAGCGCG
>JAPLKQ010000097.1:0-809 GCA_026387995.1 Bacillota bacterium | reverse complement strand
GTGCCTTCACTTTCGCCGACTAAACCGCCAGTCGCGACCTTGCTTGAGTTCGTCGTCACGGCGATGTTTACTGAGGATTCAGAGTTAGAGACTGTGCCGCTACTATTCAAACCGACAAGTCCGCCGGCTCTTACACGGGCGTCTATGGATAAGAATGAGAAGTTGCCTGTTGAGTTGACATGATCGATGGTGCCAACGTTAATTCCTGCCAGCGCTCCGGCGTGAACGCGAATTTCATCAGGCGAGAAGGCTCCGCTAAAGGTCGCGGTTCCCGTTAAGTTAACATCATGAACGCCTAAGTTTTGGATGGTTCCGGCGTTGACACCGAATAATCCGAGATAACCAACGCCTTTAAGGGTTGTGACATCGGCGACGGTTTCTTCGACGGATTCATAACTAATGCTTGCAGCATCCATCGTCAAACCCGAGATGGAATAACCTTTGCCATCAAGGCTTCCGGTGAACGGATTGACTTGCGTGACGATGGGCGTCCAAGCACCGCTGATTGTGATATTGGCGCCGAGTTCATAAACGAAGTCCAAGTCATCGGCAATGGCCGCTAGTTGGGCCTGCGTGGTAATCGTTCTCATCGTTTCTAAGCTACTCGAGATTTCGCTCGATGAGGATTCGCTGACTGAAGATTCCGAAGATTCGCTGAGTGAGGAAGATACTTCCGAAGATTCACTGCTTGATACTGACGATTCTTCCGATGAACTCGAGACTACAGATGAGTTCGAGGAACTGGAAGCAACTGACGAACCTGAGGAACTGGCTTCTTCTGAAGGAACGCTGCTGAGAGAAGACGTTCC
>JAPLKQ010000049.1:6823-9672 GCA_026387995.1 Bacillota bacterium | reverse complement strand
GGCCCCACTTTTCGCCGTTGCCGACGTAGGTATTGAGAAAGACGGATTCATACTGCGTCAAGACCCCGACCGTATCGATGCGGGAGTTGGCACAGTTGCTGAGCGGGAAATCGATGATGCGGTACTTTCCGCCGAAACTGACGGCGGGTTTGGCTATTTTCTTAGTCAAATCCTCGAGACGCGTTCCTTTTCCACCGGCAAGCAGCATGGCGACCATTTCTTTGGGCATAAGGTTCCTCCTATATTATTCGGCGTGAGCCGTCTTTGTAACGACGTCCACGCCGGTTTGAATCACTTTTCGTAGGTCAAGATGGCGCGAAAAACGCGCATCGTCAAAAACACCGATGAGGTGATCGCCATAACGGCACGAAAAACCATCGATGAGCAAGGTCACGTCGTTTTCGGTCTGGGTCAGGCAATATTTGTATTGCGGGGTCTCGGAAAGGCGTTTGATGATGTCTCTCCGTGATTCGGTGAAAAAGCCCTCCGGAGAAGGTTTTTGAGAAGAAAAACCAACGAAGTTATGCATGAAACTATCCGATTCCGGATAATAGGTTTTGATGAGGCTTTCATTCGTGAGGGCAATCGTGCCGAGACGGTTAGTGTCCTCGATTTTTTTCTCTTCGTCAGGCGACAGCGAATATCGGCCCAAGAAACGCATGAAGAGACCCGATTGGTTTTCAATCCGCTCCTCCACGTCATCGGCATACTTTTTATTGAAAAAACGGTAACTAAGGTAATGGCATACGCCGACGCCGGCCGCCAAGATCAAAATGAGGCTAATGATCGTCACCACGTCCCCGGTCAGCGTGCGGTCCGCCGGGAGAATGCCAAAATAGCCAAGATTGAGGTAAATCGCGAAAAGAATGAGGAGCCCAAAACCAACAAAAAGATCACGACGCCAAATCTCTTCTTGGAGCTGGCGCCGCTTTTGTTTCAGCATCTTGAGAACTGCTTCTTTTTCCATGAATTAACCCTAGTATTTTTATTTTAGCATACTGAACGTCAACCGATGATAAAGAATTCATCGGTTCGATAAGCTTTTTAATGTTTTTTGTGACACGAGCTTTGAATGACGGGGAGCGCCCCGCTATTCATGGTAGTTTTCATCCGCCAGTGCCTTATAGTCCACTTTGCCGATTAGCGTCTTTGGCAGTGCTTTGACATAGACAATTTCTTTGGGAACGGAATAGACGGAAATGGTCTCTTTGATGAGGGCGGAAAGTTTTTCGGCATAGCCTGTCGTATCGGTGCCCTCGACAGCCTTCAGATATAAGCGGATGCGGGAACCGCGGATGGAATCCGTGATACCGACCGCACAGGCCTCGACGATGCCTTTGAGACTAGTTGCCGCTTGCTCGATCTCGCTCGGGAAGACGTTGACGCCATACACTTTGAGGAGACGTTTGATCCGTTGTTTGAATACGAGATAGCCGTCTTCATCGCGGTAACCGATATCACCTGTGGCTACCCATTTTTTACCGTCTTTATCAAAGATAAAAGGTTGTTCGGAAACGCCGAAGTAACCATTCATCATCGTCTCGCCGCTGACATAGATTTCGCCGATTTTTCCAGCGGGTAGTTCGAGCAAAGTGTCGCGGTCGATGATTTTGTTTTGGATGTTCGCCAAAGGATGCCCGACCGTGCCTTTTTTATGGTCGGCCACCGTATTGACGTTACAGACCGTCACCACTTCGGTCAGCCCATAGCCTTCGAAGAGGACGCCTTTTGAATGATTTTCGGCCAGCCGTTGGTTGAAACGTTCCAGCAAACTTTCGGCGACAAAGTCCCCGCCGACAAAAGAGGTAATCAAATGCGTCAGGCCAGGCCCGTTGAACTTGGGATGAGCGAGAAGGCTCTCATAGAGAGCCGGAACGCCGACGATGTAGTTGACTTTTCCTTTATTGATCAATTTGATGGTGTCATCGGCATTGAACTTTGGGATCAAAGTCACGGTGCCACCATGGGTCAACATGGCGTGGAGCCCCATCGCTAGGCCAAAGCCATGGAAAATGGGTAAGACATCGAACATGTACTGGCCGACAAAATCATTGATTCCGAGGATGGCTTCATCATTGCTGTTGAGCGCGTTAATGGCGTACGACGATAATTCAATAATCCGCGGTTCGCCCGTCGTGCCGCCAGAGTTAAGGTAGACTGCCGTAGCATGGCAATCGCCTAAAATCTCGGTTTGTGGTTGGCGATGCGCCAAAATGTCTTTATCGTATAAAGCATGGGCAAAAGATTTGGGTTTAATCGTTTCTTGGTTGTTTTTTAGTAGATATATAGCATTTATAAGCGTTCCTAATTCATAGGCTGGGCTACATAGAACGGTGGTTATCTTGGAATCATGGATGATGTCTTGATACCTTTTCCCATTGATGTTCAAGGTAATGAGAATGCGGCTACGAGTTGTCTCCATCATCGTTTTCAGCTTCACCGCTGGCGTCAGCGGGTGAATCAAATAGGCGACGGCTTTAACCTTGTTGGCGGCATAAAGCGCGTACACGCATTGCGGGATGTTCGGGGCGACGATGGTAATGACATCCTTTTCTTTGACGCCCAAGTCTTTTAATCCATGGGCAAAAGCATCGATCCGGCTTAAGACTTTCTTATAAGAAAAAGCATGGTTTTGATAATACAGTGCGGTAGCTTCCGGGTGCTGCACCGCTGTGCTATGAAATGCGTAATAGAGCGAAGTTTCGACTTTCATTCAAAGTCCTCCTGAAAATAGGGTTAGGCGCGATAGCCGATCAAGTAAAGGATCAAATACAGTAAGCCGACGAGTATCGGCTGATGAATCAAGTAAATCCAAATCGTATGTCGGCCGACAAAGTTCATCGGTTTAT
>JAPLKQ010000049.1:0-6750 GCA_026387995.1 Bacillota bacterium | reverse complement strand
GCCCACCGCTATCTTTAGATAGTTCAGCACGCTGGGATGCTCTAAAAAATCAATGCTCGGGATGACGCCGGTGCCAAAGATAAAGAATAGAACGACAATCGCGCTCCCCACCGCTAACATGACGATCCGATGGTAGGGAAGTAGGCGAAGGAGACTATAAAGGAAGATGGAAATCGCAAAGGTATGGAGGATGCCGAAGACCACGAAGAGGCCCATATTGAAGACATGATCGGCCAAGAGGGTTACTCCGGAAATGAAGAGCGCAAAAAGGAGTAAGAGCGCCCCCCGCTTTAGGTTTGAACGGGAGAACGAGCAGCTGATGCCGACGATGAGCGCAAAAACGCCGACAAAGAAGACGTGTCCGACATACCGCAAAGGACTGATATAAAACCACCATATCCCCATCTCGTTAAGTGCCGGCGCGATTTGGGAGACATGAAGGTAGAAATTGTGTGGAAATAAACCCGGCAATAACGTGAAATCATACATCAGGTGGTCGAAAAGCATCAATAGAATCGCTAAACCGCGTAAAAAATCAATCTCCCATATCCGATGAGAAAGGCGTTCTTTTTTGGATGGTTTTTTCGGGGTCGCGGAAACGAGCGTTTCTTCCATAGTAGGTATCACTGCCGATCTGGGTTCAATTAAACCGAAAAAGACGATTGACACGAAAGGGTGTGGCCGGGAAAGAGACTCGGGCTTAATATCTGTTTCTATCTTACCACATCGTTTGCGTTCAGTGGGTTGTCTTTTTATTAAAAAGACCAAATGAAGATAAAACACGGAGTTTGGCACAAAAAAACTTGCTGTTTAGGCAAGTTTTCAAGCGTCTTATTGGGCGATTTTAAGTTTATCCATTTCGGCATAGAGGCGGACCCGTGAGGTATTGTGGTCATGGAGCACCACCAACGTCTCGTCGGCGACTTCGGAAATATCGGCGACTTTATCGCTCGGCGCCGATAAGATGGCCTGTAAGCCAAACTTACGGAGCAAGCGGATGCTTTCTTTGATACGGCCGCGGTCCATTTTGCTGAACGCTTCATCAAAGATGATGAGGCGGATGGAGTTGGCGAGTTCGCCTTTCTCGCTGACGCGGTACAGTTGCGCAAAACTGGCTAAGACGGCGATGTAGAACGGCGTTTGCGTTTCGCCACCCGATTTCTTCTTGATCATCTTGCTGAGGCGCTGCTCGCTGCCTTGCCGGTCTTTCACGATCAGGTCAAAGTCAAGATAACTGCGGTAGTCGGTAAACTTCTCGACGTTCGCCAGGATGGCGCCGCCTTTATCGGCATCCCCTACGTCAACGATCTGACGGAAGAGGTCATTCATGACCGCAGAATACTTTTCGATGAAGGCACTGTCGTCTTCGCCGACCTGTAAGAGCAATTCATCCTTAATCATGTCGTAATAACGGCGGTAGACGACGCTGGGCTTGACCGTGAAGCGATAGGAGTCTTCTCCGAACGTCGAGGCGCTGAGGGCCTCGTTCAGGTCTTTAATCTGGTCTTCGACATTCTCGATGGCCGCGCGGAGTTTCGAGATGAAGTCATCTTTAAACTGCTTGGTGGCGCGTCGATAACTGTCGGCAATCTTGAGGCGGTATTCCGGGAGTTTGACGTCGCGCATTTCCAAAAGTTCGTTATCGTAGACCAAATTGTCTTTGGTTTCGGTATCGTAGCTAAGGCGATAGTCGCGGACGTATTCTTTGCGGATTTTATAGACTTGGTTCAACAGGTTAGAGACCAGATATTGGGCATGGCCGAACTTGATATTGTATTCGGTGACCATTTCCAAGGCGGTTTTTCCGCTACTGACAAGGGTGCCATAAAGGGGCTGGCCTTTTTCTTCCACGAAGAAGGGATCGTAATTCTCTTCGAGGCGTTTTTCACGCTCCAGGACTTTCTTTTTGTCTTCGGGGATGGTCGTGGCGGACAGCATCTGAATCTGGCTGAGGAGGTTGCCCTTCTCCTCCAGCAAGGCGCTCTTTTCGGCGTCGACGCCTTTTAAGTCTTCGTCAATGTCAGCAATCCGCTTGTCGAACGTAGCGATTTGGCTGAGGTCGTGTTTAGCCAGTTCGCGTTCGATGAAGTCCAGGGTCTGTTTCAGCCTGGCGATATCCGCGGAGCGTTCCACGAGTGCCAACGTCGAATTGATTTCGTATGTGTTGATGATTTCTAACGAATTGGCGGTCGAAATCGCTTTAAATAGCTCGCGGTACAAAGCGACCAGTTTCACGTTCTTCTCGATTTCAAGGTGTTTCGCATCCATCTGGCCTTCGCCGATCGAACGGCCGATATAGGCTGGATAGAAAAGCTTCGGGTTCATGCGGCCCAAAGTGAAGTTACGGTATAAGTCCCCTTCGGGGGTGATGCCGTTGCCGGATTCGCGAGCCTGCTCCACCGTTTTGCATTTATTGAGGCGGCCGATGAGAAAGTTCGTATAGCCACGGGCGCCGATGTGGTCGGTCGTGATTTCTTCGGCGAGCGAATTGCTGTCCGCCGAATAACGGCGTTCGATGATCTTTTCCTGGTCGACCAACGTCGTCCCGTAATAGTGATACTTCAAGAGGAGTTCTTTGAGGATTTCATAGGCCTCAAAATAATAGGCAGGCTCGACGAAAAGGTTGAATTTCTGGCTATGGAGGAAACCTTCGACGGCATTACTCCAGAGCGGGTTCTTGATGTCGATCAAATCGGCGTAGATGGCCACTTCGATGGTCTTCTTATGTCGTAAGGCAAGTTCGGTCGAGAGTTCTTGTTTAATGAGGGCGAGGCTGCGTTCATAGGATTTCCCGCCGTTACGCATATCGGCTTCCTGCTGACGGAGGAGACTGGTCTTCTGGTCGGCGGCGACAATAGTCCGGCCGATGCTCACTGAGAGGGCCGAGACTAATTGTTTAAATAAGGAGAGGGCATCCCGCCACTGCATCAGGGAGGCGCTGGTTAACGTTTCGATATGGGCAATCCCGATATCCCTGAGTTGGGTACTCGTCGACACCACTTTGGCGGCGGCATCCTTGAGGGCGATGACGTCATTGGCCTTGTCGGCATCGAGCAAATCAACGTCAAAGCTTTCTAAGGTTTTGACGATATTGGCGGCTACGGATATAAATTCTTCTACATAACGTCCGAGGTTTTTCTTGACGGTCGCGGCTTCTTGGTTGAGGGCCGCTAAATGGGCCGTCGTCTCGGCTTTTTGTTCATTCAGTTCATCGGTCAGTCGATAGGTATCGCTGCTGGCTTTTTCTTGGATGAGTTTGACTTTTTTGCGGTTCAGTTCCGCAATATCGCTGGTGGCATCGGCTAAATCAACTTCAATATCGATAAGGCGGGCTTTGGCTTTGGCGATTTGGTCATAGTAGCTGTCCAGGCGTTCCTTGTCGATTTGGTACTCCGCTTTTTCCACGATGTAGCTGAAAAGCGTCATATTCTCCTGATGGGCCAGATACGCTTGGTAGGCATGTTGGATTTCGGTGAGACGCTCGATACGGACGCCCATGACTAAAGCTTCGTTCTCGAGTTTTTTATACTGGAGTATATTTTCCTGCATCGGTAGGATATCGACCCCCGCTTGCGGGTCGCAGACATATTCGGTGATGAAGGTTTCGATGTCGGTGATCGGGGTAAAGCTGACGGCTTTCTTCAAAAGCGAGAAATACCGGTCTTTCAGGCCGCCAAACTTGCGTTTGATGGCTTCCTGGTATTGATGGTTGCTGTCATAGAATTGATGCTGGCCGGGGTATTGCTCATCGAAATAATGGGCGAGGGCTTTATATTCCATCGGGACATTGTCTTTGACAAAGTCGTTGTCCGGGATGGCGGCATCGAGTAAGAAAAACCGATGGTCTTCGCTCCCGTCTTCAAAACTGTCGAACACGATGCCGACCGTAAAGCTTTTGGTGGTCTTGTCGTCAGTAAACTGAAGGGCGATGTAACTCGTGAAACGGCCGTTGCGGAGATAATGGAACCCGCCTTCTTCGGCATCGCCGAGTTCGCCGCGAAGATAGCCTTTCAGCGTCCTCGTCGACTTTTCCGAGGCGGCTTTATTGAAGTAGCGGCCGCTGGTATCGCCGAGGAGCACCACTTGCATGGCGTCAATGAGCGTCGATTTGCCAGAAGCGTTGAGGCCCGTCAAAAACACGATGGGCTCAATATGGATGGTCTCGTTCCAGAAATAGTGCCAATTGATGGCTTTGACTTTGGTGAGGAGTTTCATTCTTCGTCGCCTCTTTCAATCCCGGCTTGCTTATCGAGGGCTTCGCTCATGCTCGCAATCTTTTGATTGTCGAGGGCAAAGAGGATGGACGGGAGAATATAAAAACTGACATTGCCTTCTTCATAGGAACCGCTGACTTTGGCAATGAGGTTGTGGGCCGATAGGAAACGAACCGATTTGGCTAAAAGGCGCCCCGTCAATTTCTTGTTGGCGAAGAGGATGCCGTGTTCCAGCATCATTTTCATTAAGGCCGGGGTGGTAATGTAAATGGCTTCGCCGGATTGGCTGCTGGCGCTTTTTTCGGTCTCGTAGATGAGGCGTAGCGTGAATAAAACTAGCGAGGTCTCGCGGTCGATGCGGAGGCGGTTTTGCGCATAGGTGTTGGCCAAGGCGACGACGCCGTTGAGCGCGTCCTTTTCGATGATCCAGCCTGAAAATTTCAAATAGTCGCTGATAAGCTCAAAATAGCGTTCGATAAAGCGGAAATCGGGATTGATGCGCATCGCTTTTTCTTTGGCGTCAAAGGCGTCACGGATGATAAAACCGCGTAAAAGCAAGGTGTTCACCACTTCCGCGAACATCGCTTGATCGGCTTCCGGTAATTTAATGAATTCTTCTTCGAACATTAGGACACACGCTCCTTTCGGACAAAGGTGAAGCGTGGCAGCACGTAACCGTGGCTGACCACTTCGCCCTCCTCCATCTCAATATCGTAGAAACTGCGGGGATCGTCTTTCTTTAAGCTGGCAAGGATCAAGAGAATAAAGGCATCGTAATCCGGTAACGGGATATCCTCGATCCGGACTTTTGCTTCGCCAGCAAACGCCGTTTCCATGAACGCATAAATGCGGTTATCGGTAAAGGAGTTACGGGTTTCGTCGAGGAACCCCTGCATCATCAATTGGGTGACTTCCTCAAAGTTGACGATCGGGAGCGGTTCGCCTTCGCCGCGGTATTGGCGGGTCAACGGGAGGCTGACGGATTCGGGGTCGATGTAGCCCTGCTCATAGAAGTTGAGGCAGTCTTCCATCTGGGAGGTGAGCGTCCGCGAGCCGGTGCCGTCGGCGCTGGCCTTGGCGTACGCTTTCAAGATCGTTTCAAGATGACCTTTAATGGTCTTGTCGGAGTTATTCAAATAGAGGATTTTGGTGGTCGAGGCTTTCGTGTAATCGCTGTGCTTCTGGTCAATCTCATGGATCATCAGGTTCAGCTGCTCATACATGTCGGCAACGTAGTTGATTTTACTAATCAGGTCCCGTTCCGCTTCTTCTTTGTCCTTGTGGCGGGCATAGATCATGGACTGGCTGACCAGTTGGGCGCGCGTCTCGTCGCTCTTCAGCCACTTCGTCAAGATGGCGAGGATCGGGCGCTTGAATTTAGTGACCGAGTCAAAGGTCTTGAGCGGATGGTAAAGACGGTCGGAAATCCGGACCTTGTAATCGTCAAAATAATCTTCAAGCACGCGGTTGGCGGTAAAGACTTTGCCAAGGCGGTTTTGGAAGATGCGGATCGAGTGGCCGAGGGTCACCAGTTCAATCCTCAGTTTCTTGGTATTTTCAAAAACGCGGAGCAAGGTCGCGTACATGAATTCGTCACGTTCCTCGTCTTCGAGTTTGAGTTCGCTGTACGTGGAATGGACGAGACTGCTGTACTGGGCATCCGATTCGTGGATAATCTCGTTGATCAGGGTCAAAAACTGGATGGAGTAACTCGGTAAGGCGATGTATTCCTCGAAGTTATCGGGGTCGATTTCAATGTCAATCCAACCGGTTTCTTCTAAGCGGCGTACGATAAAAGCGGCCTTCGAGGGAATGCCGGCGTTGGTGGGGAGGTCATCGGCGTTCTCCGCGGTTAGATCAAAGCGCATGACGAGGTCGGTATATGTAGGCTTTCGAGCATTTTTTTATCAATTCATTTTGTTATGGTATAATTTCCGCAGGTGATCTCCATGAAACTGCATATTCCCGCTTGGCGGGTAATCAAGACATACCTTCTCATCGGCCTCGTCGTCCTCGTCGTTTTTAACGTTTCCGTGGGCCTCGCCTGGCCGCCCAGCAACGCCAATTATTTCGTCACGGTCGTGTGGTTTCTCTCCACCCTGCTGTTCGTGATTCTCAGCCTCACTCAAGATTACTACATTTTAGAAGGCCGGAATCTCATTCAGCACCGCTTCAACAAGGAAAAAGTCTTCGACTGCAACGATATTCTTTTCGTGAATGAAGCCTGGAGCAAAAAGAATAAAACCCTCAACTTCTATGACAAGTTCGGGATCGTCCATTATCTCCCGTTTGACAAGCAAGGCAAGATTTATGAGCACGTCCTGGCCAAGGGCGATAATCTGATGAGCAAAGAGGAGTTCCAAGAACGTTTTCCGAACGTCAAATTGTAATCCGTATTTTTAATAAAAATAGATTGCAAACCTATTTTAAAGATGTTATCATCTAAAAGCGTTCAATCACAGGAGGATATTATTATGTCAAGAGTTTGCCCAGTTACCGGAAAAGGACCCATCAGCGGAAATAACCGCTCACATAG
>JAPLKQ010000085.1:9805-10497 GCA_026387995.1 Bacillota bacterium | reverse complement strand
CGGCGGCATTGGCGAGCTTGACCCGTTTCAAACGGATGTCTTGGTCGTCAACTTCGTGGGCGGCTTCGAGTTTATCGTAGAAGGTTTCGTTATCGTGGCATTCGACGTAGTTGATGGTCTGCCCGGCGTGGCGGAACTTGGCCGGGAAGATTAAATCGAGACACGAGCCGGCATAGGAGAATTTAAAGCCCAGACGATAGTTCGGCGCGCCTAAAATGTAGCCCGGTTCAGCGATTTTATCGCCCATCGTGCCACCTTTGACGATGTCGCGGAAAGCATCGTTAAAGAAGGCGATATCGAGGAAATGGTCGGAATGGTTCATCGAGGTCCGGAGTTCGTCCGGAAGTTCGGTCGGCATATTCCAACCTTCGCCGTAAATCATGAAGTCGGGCTTGATTTCACGCGTCAATTTGACGATACTGCGCATCGTGTCGGCATCGATGATGCCCATCAAGTCGAAACGATAGCCGTCAATGCCATATTCTTTCACCCAATAGACGCAAGCCTCGACGATCAGTTTGCGGACCATCGGCCGTTCGCTGGCCAGGTCGTTGCCGCAGAAACTGCCGTCGCTCATCTTGCCGTTTTTCTTGCGGCGGAAATAATAATTCGGCACCACTTTCTCATAGACCGAGAACTGGTAGAGATAGACATGGTTATAGACGACATCGAGATTGACGCGGATGCCGGCT
>JAPLKQ010000085.1:0-9783 GCA_026387995.1 Bacillota bacterium | reverse complement strand
GGGTGATGCCTAAGGATTTGATATAATCAAAACCCGCTGAACTACCTTTCGCGGTTTTTGTTCCGGGTTCGACCATGCCGAGGAAACGCGCTTTATGCACGATGTCGGTCGTCATGTCGCTGGTGAGGTCGCGGACGCTGGTCTCGTAAATGATGGCGTCGGTATATTTTTCAAAAGGCGGCAATGCGGCTTGATGGAAATCGACCACCGTTTTCGATAAATCCAATACCACGCTGTCCTCGCCGTTTTGGGTCGAGGCTTTTGCATATGGATCGGTGGTCTCTTTTTCCGTGCCATTGTTCATGACCAGGTAACGGTAACGGGTGAGTTCGCGGTCCCCCAATAATTTGGCCCGATAGACCCCTTGGGCGGTCCGTTCCATCGGCAGGTAACTCCACGTTTCGCCTGGTTTTGCATATTTTAAAACGACGCGGCTGGCTAACGGCGCCCATAACGCCAGACTCGTGGATTCTTTGGTATACGTCACGCCTAAATCAGTGCCGTAATAGGCGAATTCTTTGTCGAAATAGGGGAACTCGGTATAGGCGGTAACGTCCAGCGGAGCGCTCCCGAAATGTTCGATGATAACGTCATATTGGTGTCCCAGCGCCACTTCATTGTTGGTCTTGACTTCATAGGTCCAGCCACTGCTGGAGCCATAGGCTTTTTCAATCTTTAAAGATTCGATGGTCTTGCCGTCGATGACCAGCGAAAAATCATTTCTTTCGTCTTTAGAGACGTTTGACAGCAAAAGAATTTTGATGACATTGGGCGTCATCAATTTAGCGGCGAAGAAGGCGTCTTTCATTTTTTCATTTCCTCAATGATAACGACGGCGACGGCATATTCGCCGTCATGGCTGATCGAGACTTCATACTTCTGGTTATTAAACAAAAGAACGGGGGCGCCATTGCCGTCGTAGATGACGGAAATGGTATGGAACGGGACTTGCCCGACGCCCGAGCGTTTGGCTTTCAGGAAGGCTTCTTTGGCGGCAAAACGGCCCGCCAGAAATTCCTCCTTGTCCATCCGTGTGTTGTAGATGGAAAATTCTTCAGGCGATAAAATCCGTTTGGCAAGCGCATCTTTGTTGCGCATCCGCGGAACGTAAACGATATCAATGCCAATAGCCATAAAGGTTACCTCGCTATCGCGTTATTTCTCGCCGCCGAAATCAGGCGTCGGCGGACGTACGCTCGGAGCGTCAGCGGTCGGTTCGGCCGCAGCGCCGCCCGCATGGACAAGCACTTTACGGCCTTGGGCGGTCGCACCGTTTTCGGCGATTTTAGCGACGATGCCATCCGCTTGCAGTTGAGCAAAAATCTTGCCAGCCCGCGGGAACCCGAAACCGAATTCGCGCTGGATGGAACTGATGGACGTAGAGTCGCGGGTCATGACCACGGATTTAACGTTTTCGTACATGTCGTCGTCAAATTTGGTTTGCCGTAAGCCATTGTCCGGGTTAAAGGTCGGCCCCGCTGCCGTGTGATCGACAAGGTCAAGGAATTCCGGTTTATAGACGAGCGGATAACGTTCCTTCAGGAAGTCCACGACGCGCTTGATTTCTTTGTTATCGACAAAGCAACCTTGGACGCGGGTGAAACCGGAACGGGAAATTTTGGCGCAGTCGACGAGCATGTCGCCGTAACCGAGCAGTTTTTCGGCGCCACCTTCACCAAGAATCGTCATCGAGTCGACCGTGGAAGCTACGGACAAAGCGACGGGGGTCGGTAAGTTGGCTTTGATGATGCCGGTAATGACGTTGACGGACGGACGTTGCGTCGAGATGATTAAATGAATGCCGGCGGCACGGGCTTTTTGGGCCACGCGGACGACCGGGACGGCGATGTCTTTGCAGCCTTCGACCAAGTCGGCGTATTCATCGACGACCACCACGACGATCGGGAGTTTCTCTTTGCCTTCATCTTTGGCATATTCGTTATATTGGGAAACGTCGCTGACCCCCGCTTGTTCAAACAGGTTGTAGCGATTTTCCATTTCAATGACCAGTTTATCCATGGCGACTTTGGCTTTGTCGTAATCGGTAATGATCGGGCAAAGCAGATGCGGCATATCGCGATATTTTCCCATCTCGACGCGTTTCGGGTCGATGATGATCAGCCGCAATTCTTCGGGGGTGTTGCGCATGATTAAAGTCATGATCAAGCTATGCATGAAAATGGACTTGCCAGAACCGGTCGTGCCGGCGACCAGCAAGTGTGGGAAATCTTTGATGGACGTCTGTAAGACGTCTCCGGAAATATCTTTGCCGAACGCCACCATGAGACGATCTTTATGTTTCGGGTCGGCTTTGTCAATCTGGGACAGTACTTCAATAAACCCAACGGTCGTCGTTACGGCGTTCTGGATTTCAAGGCCGGAGGTCGGCTTGCCGCGTACGAGGGCTTCAAAACGGGCGGGAATGCCGCCGAGCCGCATCGAGATATCGGTAATGATTTACCGACTTTATAGCTGGTGATGACCGCGCCGACGCCCAGGTCTTCGAAGGCCTTGTTGATCAAAGCCATTCTCTGGACACTGACTTCCTCGTTACGTGCATCCCCTGTCGCTGTTTCATAGACAGACAATAAGGAAATCGGCGGATAGGCATAATTGGAATAAGGGTCAGCGGATTTCTTCATAGACGGCGCTTTGACGGGTTCCGGTTCAATCGCTTTCGGGGTGGCAATGATGGTTTTAGTAAAGGCCGCGTCCGTCGTGAACGTCGGTTTTGGCGGCGCCGCGTTTAGAACCGGTGCCACTTCTACGGATTTCGGTTGAGGCGCTGAAGGACGGGCCGGCTGGCTAGCGATTGGGGCCGGCGAATCATTGATGACAGGTCTAGCCACCGGTGGCGTCCGCGAGGGTTCAGAAGGACGGGCGTAAGCCGGCGGAACAATCGGGGCAGATGGGGCGGGATTAACCTGCACGCCGCCACGGACGAAAACGGCTTTCGTCAAGCCGACGCTGGCCGAAGCAGGACGTGAATAAACGGTATATGCAGTCGGCGCTTGCACCGGATGTTGCTCAGTAATGACGGGGCGCACGACGTCTTCTTTTTCATCATGCGGAAGTTCTTTTGCCGCCTTATAAACGGCGCGTTCTTCTTTAGAAGACTTGTTGATGGCTTTGAGGTAACGGAAGAAACGGCGAATCGGTTTTTGGAAGCAAAGGATGACGCCGACCGCAATGAAAACATAGATTAAAATGTCGGTTCCGGCTTTGGTGATCGTCGTATTCAAGATAGCGGCGATGAAGAAACCGATGATGCCACCGCCGAGGGCATTGGTGGGTACTAAGGCAACGGTGCTTCCCAGCGGGCCGATTTTATCTTGGAAGAGGGCCAAAAAGTTCTGGAGGTTCAACGGTTCCGTCGCCATAAAATTACTATCAGCGATCAGGATGGCAACGAAAATCATTAAAATACCCATAAGCGTTAAGTCATAATGGAGCACATAGGCTTTTTTCTTGAAAATCAGGTAGAAACCAAGAAAGAAAACATAAAGCAAGCCGACAAAATAGAAAACGCCGAAGAAACAGACGAAGCAATACGTGATGAAAGAACCCACGGGGTATCTCCCCAGTAAGCCATCAAGCGCGATTAAGCCAACCGTGATGCCTAATAGCGTCATTTCGCCATCATGGTTCAGGAAGTCTTTCTTTACGGGTTTATTGTCATTTGCCATTTTGCTGATTCCTCGGATTTTACTTGTAAAATCATTATAGCAAAGATTCGATATATGTTTAACGAAATGTTAAAAAGATTTTGACTAAATCTTTTTGATTATCGGTTCGCCTCTGCTTTTGAAGAGGTAATATTAGTAGTTAATTAGTGACTAGTTAGTCGATTTCTATCACAATTGGTATGATGAGTGGATTCTTTCCGGTATCGCGCCGGACGTAACGGAGGCACTTATCGGCCAGCAACAGACGCAAATCTTCAATCGTCCCTCTCGGGGTATTGAGATAGTCATTCACGCCGTTCACGAAGATATTGGTTATTTCTTTAAGGATATTATCGGATTCTTTGACGAAAATGAAGCCTCTCATCTGGACATCCGGCCCTGCCACTACTTTCTTGGCGGACTTGCTGACGGTGACGCCCATGACGATGACGCCATCGTCGCTGAGTTTCTGACGTTCGCTGATAACGGTCGCGCCGACGTCGCCGACGCCGATGCCATCAATCAGGATATCGCCGCATTTGACGTTGTCGATGGCGTTCAGGATGCGGCCTTTTCCTTTGGAAATGTTAAGCACCATGCCATTATCGAGGACGAAGATGTTGTTATGTGAAAGCCCGACGCCCATGCCGACGGCAATCTTGGCGTTGGCGATCAGTTGACGGTAGTCGCCTTTAATGGGGAGATAGAAACGGGGCTTTAATAAGGACAGCATCATCTTTAAGTCTTCTTCTTGGGCATGCATGGAAGAAATCTGTTTGCGTTTGATATTCAAGACTTCGACGCCGGTCCGATAGAGTTCATCCACCGCATCGGTCGCCAGGACCTCGAAGGCCGGGGCGCTGGGGCAGGCGACGATAAAGGTATCGCCGGCGCCTAGGACGACGCGTTTGTCCTCATTATCGCCGGTCGCGAGTTCGGCAATCTTGTTATAGATCCGTTCGCCGGGGGACATCATGATGACCACGACGTCTTGGGCGCGGACACGTAATAAGTCGTCAATCGAGGAGACGTTGGTTTTCGGGATGACGATACCGCCAAAATCGGTAAATGTTTTGATGTAATCGGCGGTTTCGTTATCATAGAAGATGATTTTCTTGCCGAGGGAAACGCACAGCTGCAACACTTCTTCAAGGTTATAAACCGATTGGTTAAATAGCGAAATGAAGACGCGGCCTTTGGCTTCCTGCATGGCATTGGCGATATGCGGCGTCAACCGGTGGGTCGGCGACGTATAGCCGGGCTTTTCGGCGCCGGCGGATTCGCTCAGGAGGAGCAGAATATTCTTCTCGGCGATGCGCGCCAAAGCATTTAAGTCATGCTTATAGTTCTTATTGGCGTTATACTCGACGATGAAGTCGCCGGAATAGACAATATAGCCTTGGTCGGTGGCCATGGCAAAGCCACTGCTGTCCATGATCGAGTGGACGGTTTGGAAAAAATCGAACTCGCGTCCGGCAATCTTGATATTGTCGGTCGGCTTGATGGCCACGAATTGATAGGCGTTCTCGAGTTGCAGGCGTTTGGAATACGCTTTGATGATGGCGATGGTCGCTTCGCTCGCGTAAATAGGCGCCGGCACGTCGCGGTAAATAAAGGGTAAGGAACCGAACTGGTCGTCGTGGCCGTGAGTAATGATGTAGGCCTTGACCCGGTCCTTGTTTTCTTTTAAATAATCAAAATTGGGAATGATGGCGTCGACGCCGGGATTGGTGCGATCCGGGTATTTAAGCCCTGCTTCGATGATAAAGATATCGCGGTTTACCTCGATGACATAAAGGCATTTGCCGTTTTCATCCATGCCACCCAAAGCAAAAATGCGAATGTTTTCTGACATAAAACAACCTCCTAAAACTGGTTGAATCGACCATTATTTTTCGTGAACGGAAGATTACTCTTTATGTTAACCTTTTTTCCTGTAGTTATCAAGGCAATTGACTTCCTAAAAATTTATTCTTTGAAGACGACGGAATTGACGACGCTGCCATTCATTTCTTTGAGAAAGAGTCCACGTTCGCTCAGCACGAGGTAGGACGGGGCGCTTCCGCCGCGCGGCAAAGCCGCTGACCCCGGATTGGCGTAGACGATGCCGTCTTCTTCTTTTAATAGCGGCCGGTGGGTATGCCCGAATAAGAGGATATCCCCTTTCGCGAGCGGAAAATCCAGGTTCTCGTCGCCATGGGCGAGGAAGACGATATGTTTTCCCAAACGGAAATGACGGTGTCTCGGCATCTCGAAATGGAGTTTCTGCCGGTCTTCGAGGCGGTCGCAGTTGCCCGCCACCGATATGATCTTGTCAGCCATCGGGTTCAATAACGCGGCCACGCCTTCAGGTTGATAAGACGTCGGCGTAACGATGCGGTACCCGCAAAATAAAAGGTCGCCGAGGATAATCAACTGGTCGGCTTTTTCCTTATGGAATATCTGAACGATCGTTTCGGCCGCCGTGAGGTCGCCGTGAAGATCACTGCAAATCAAAAAAGTCATCGTCTTCACGCTCATCGTAGTCGATTTTGTTGGGATCCACTTCGTAATATCGCATGGACATGCCATCGTCGTTAATCAAAGTTTTAGAGGACGTCTTGGTGAGGAGATAAATGACGTAGTAGTCGCCCACCGCGCCGGCGATATTCTGGCCTTGGATGATGAAGATGGTCCAAAACCATCCCGCGGGAAGAAAGATATTTAATAAACCAAGAATAATGCCCAAAATCACGACGGGAGCCAAGGCGATGATAATGTATTCAAGGCGGCGGAAATAACCATTTCTCATGCCAGCGTAAGCCGCATAGACATGGAACCCGAAAGTGACGCGGGTATGGATGAAAATGCGCATGAATAAAGCATGCGTCAACTCGTGAAGAATGATATAGGCGATTAGGCCTCCGATGACGACGATGATATAGATGAACTGAAAATCAAAAGTGGAATCAATCGGATGGAGAAGATAGCCTACGATGCACAAAGCAAAAAACAAAAGAGTCCCGGCCACGTTGAGCCAGAAAGCCATCTTCTTGTCTTTTCGCATATCGATCTCGCGGGCGAGACGATAATTGCTCGGTAGTTTGGTTAAACCCATGGTTATTCCTCAATCGTCCTGGTGGCGACGACGTTAACCCCTAAATGGCACACGTCGGCGATAATGACATCCCCCACATGCACGGGGGCTCTGACCGTCACTTTATTGATGGCGGCCATGATATCGAACATCCGTCCCTTTGGGACTTCATGGCTGGTGATGACTGGGAGGCGGACCATCTTCGTGGAAACGAGTTTGACCGTCGAGGTCAGCATCCGCACGGGGTTAGTAGCTTCCGCTTTGCCATAGGCAATGCCGCGTGTGCAGCCGAAACCTTGGACGTTTAAGTTTTCATCAACGTTTAAATGGCAGCCTTTGGGGCAGGTCGTACAAATGATTTCTTTATTCATACTTTGGCCTCCGTTTCGAGCGTCAGCTCTTGGTTGCCGGCATGGAAGAGCGCCTTATCAAGGGCGACATCCACCATTTCTGACGGAATCAGATAGGGCTTGAACTGCTTCTTCACGACGACGCCGTCAATCTTGGTAATCAGCCAGATGTCCTTCAGCGGTTTCACCGGGCGGAACTTCAGTTCGACCTTGTCCTCGATATTATCGATATTAACATATTGGGGCACAATATAGGAAATCCCGTTGAGGGGAATGGTCTTTAAATAGTTGCCGGATTTTAAGAGTTTCCCGGCCAGGAATAACGCTGCCGAGTGGCCGGCTAAACGGCCTTCTTCGCTGACAAAGTCGACGAGGTCATGGACATGGAGGACGTTGCCGCAGCTGAAGACGCCGGGAATCATCGTTTCCAAATGCTCATTGACCACCGCTCCGCGGGTCTTTGAAGGGATAACGCCGATATTGTCTAACAAATAGTTGTTGGGAATGAGGCCGATCGAAAGGAGCAATGTGTCCACTTCGAATTCTTTTTCGGTGCCGCCGATAAAGTTGAAGTTGGCGTCGACTTGGCTGATGACGATTTTCTCGAGTTTCTCCTTGCCGACGATGCGGCTGACGGAGTGGCTGAGGAAAAGCGGGATATCAAAATCGAGCAAGCATTGGACGATGTTGCGGTTGAGGCCATTGGAGTACGGCATGATTTCCGCGACGCCCAAGACTTTGGCGCCTTCGAGAACCATGCGGCGGGCCATGATGAGCCCAANNNNGCCCGAGGGGCGGTCACCGGGAATGGCGATGGCGCCTGCGCTTCGTTCATAGCAACCCGTCGCTAAAACGATGGCTTTAGCCTGGACTTGGACATAGCCGTCTTCTTCACAGGTGTAGGAAACGATTTTGTCGCGGGTGACGGCGATGACCATCGCTTTAAGGCGATAGGCGATCTTCCGTTCCTTGAGCTGGTTTATGAAACGTTCGGCGTATTCGGGTCCGCTGAGTTGCTCTTTAAATTCATGAAGGCCAAAACCGTTATGGATGCATTGGTTTAAAATGCCGCCGAGGAATTCGTCGCGTTCGATGATCAGGATGTCACGGATGCCTTCGTCGTAGGCTTGGATGGCGGCCGCTAGGCCTGCCGATCCACCGCCGATGATGATTAAATCACGGTTTTCCATGTTACTCACCAACTTCCTTGGTCGGTTGTTTCAAGATATTGGTACCGGGTTCGTCATAAGGGACTTCGGTCACCTTGATATGGTAATGGTCCGCTAAAATAGCCAGTACGTTAGGTGCGCAAAAACCGCCTTGGCAACGGCCAAAACCGGCGCGGACGCGTTTCTTGACGCCTTTGATGGAATGGGGTGGGCAGTTGCGGTTCAACAAATCGCGGATTTCGCCTTCGCTGACCGTTTCGCAGCGGCACACCATGCGGGCATAGCGTTTGTCTTTGGCAATCAGTTTTTGCCATTCGGCTTCGCTAGTTTGTTTAAACCGGTGATATGGACGGACGGTAGGAACAAAGTTCGGGTTGGGGATTAATTTGATTTTTTTGCCGATGAATTCTTCCACCACTTTTTTGGCGATGGCCGGCGAACTGGCAAGGCCGGGCGATTCGATGCCGGCGACATTGATGAAATTCGGCGCGGCTTCGACGATGATGAAATCATGCGTCGAAGGCGTGGCCCGTAAACCCGCAAAGGCACGGATCACTTTATTGAACGGGATGTTCTTGATCAGCTGAGCGGCGCTCTTTTTCACTTCATTAAGCGTCATGACATCGGTGCTCAAATCGGTTTTGTCGTCAATGATGGCACTGCTGGGACCAACAAGGTAATTGCCGCCGTAAGTCGGCGTCACGAGGATGCCCTTGCCTAACGCGGTGGGAAGGGGGAAAACGACATGGTTCACGAGCGGCGTCTGGGTGTAGTCTAAAACGTAATATTCGCCTTTTCGCGGGGCGATGCTGAACGTCTTCGGGGCCACCGTTTGGCTGATAAAATCAGCCTGGACTCCGGAAGCGTTGATGACATATTTGGCATAATAAGTGTTCTTTTTGGTACGGACTTCGTAAAGTTCGCCGAAGGAGCGAATTTCCACGACTTCTTCGTTGAGATAGAGTTTCGTGCCATTATCCATCGCGTTTTCCATCAGGTGGACACAGAGCTCAAACGGGTCGATGACGCCGCAGCTTGGCGCATAGAGCGCGCCTTTCACGGTATCGACGACGTTCGGTTCCATGGCTTTGACTTCGCCGGAGGTGAGAAGTTTTACTTCGACGCCATTGAGGGCGGCCCGTTTAGCCAAATCCTGCAGTACGGGCAATTGTTCGTCAAAGACGGCGACCGTGAGGCTGCCGATACGTTGAAAAGTGACATCAAGGTCTTTGCAGACCTGATCATACATCGCATTGCCTTGAACATTGAGTTTCGCTTTCAGACTGCCGGGTTCGGGATCATAGCCGCTATGGACGATCGCGGAGTTCGCCATCGAAGAATAGTTACCGACATCGTTTTCTTTATCCAAGACGACGACTTTGGTCACATAACGGGAAAGTTCCCGGGCGATAAAGCACCCTGTGACGCCAGCGCCGATAATGAGAATATCATCCATGTTAACACCTCATACATATAGAATTTTATTCTATATTCACAAATTAGTGTAGCATTATTGGTCGGAA
>JAPLKQ010000104.1 GCA_026387995.1 Bacillota bacterium | reverse complement strand
TTCCGGATCGAAGACAAAATCGAAGAACGCGAAATCTATAAGAACTTATCGGATGCCAAAGACGAAAAGAAATATATCATCAAGAAAATCGTCAAGGATAACGTCAAAGACTTCATCGTCAGCGTCAAAGATAAACAATACCCCGTTAAATGCTATTTAGCGGAAGTTGAAATCTTGTAAATTAAGCAGACAGCAACACTGCTTAATCTAATAAAAGAGGGACAATGCCAGAGAATATGGGCTTAGTCCCTTTTTGTTTGGATGAATGTCTCACGCAAACACGCTATGAATGATTCGTGTTCTTTGATGATAGACGCGAAGACTCTTCGCTTTTCTGGCAAACATAAGACGTTAAGGCTTCGGTCACCAAGGTATTGATGCTCACGCGTTCCAAGAGCGACCTCTCGATGATCTTCATATGCAACGTGTGCGACATGCGTAAAGTGATTTTCCCGCTTAAATCAGGAAAAGGGATAGGCTGCGTCGGCGATGGAATCTCTAAATTCTTATCTTTGAGATAATCAAAATAATACTTTAAGTTTCCTTCCGCTTCCGTAACGGCTTCTTCAAGCGTGTCGCCTACACCGGAGATATTGGGAACGTCGATAAAGCGGACGACATATTCGGTATTTCCGCTTTCCACGTTGATGGATACCTCAAACCGGTAGTTTTTTAAGTTTTCCATGGCTGCCTCTTTCACATCCTCAAAGGGATTGTTTCAATTGTGCGCGCCACCGCCTATGGTGGCACTAAACACATTTTCTCATAAACAAAATTGAAAAGCGAGATGCAAAACTGATCGACACTATTCCTTTTCCCAAATCGTTCAGCAGAGCAAAACCTAACTTTGTAATAATTCGCTTGTAAATAACCACAATTAACTTGTACAATATTTTTATGGGCCAATTAACCAAAATTAAGTTATTAAAATATAAAAATAACGGCGATTCTTTTTCTATTGTCGTTTCCGGATTCCAATCCATTGACGTCGTGAACGATTTTATTGCACTCTTAGAACACTGCCGTAAATTGCATATTAGTACCATCGTCCTCGATTTTTCAAACTATACAGATAAGATATTTCCAAACGTAATTGTGCCTTTTAAAGGTATTATGGATTACTTTTCGGGTCAATTCGGATTTGTTTTTAATGTTGTTAATTTGACATTTACGAATTTACTGAAAACAGGTTTTCCGAAAAGCCTGAACATCTTCAAGGATAGCGAATCCTTGACTAAGGATATTTTTCATCGGATTGTTGAATTCAAAACTACAGAAGAAATTCACTCTATCCTTGAATCCGTTTTCACTCAATTGCAAAAAAGATTTACTTTTCCTCCGGGTGTATTAGCCGCAACGAATTGGGGATTAAGCGAGGTCATGGATAATGTCATACAACATGCCAGCGCTTCATCAGGTTATGTCATGCTGCAAATTACTCAGAAATCAAAAACATTAAACATGACGGTGTTTGATAATGGCCAAGGTATTTATAATTCTTTAAAAGGCGCTCCTGAATATGCTCATCAACTTAGAACTCACCTCGAAGCCATCGAATTAAGCCTTCATCAAAATGTCACCCGAAACCCAAAAATCGGTAAAGGCTATGGCCTGTGGGGATTAACGCGGATTATTGATGAAAACGGCGGATTCTTGTGCCTATCTTCGGGAAGTGGATCTGTTAGCAGGCAGAATGGCTTGAATACCGTCAGAAATCGTAATTTATTTATATCGGACGAGTGCCTTACCACAAAGGTTGATATCGGAATAATCTACAATACTTATTTGGATATGCATAAAGTTTTTGGAGATTATGAGACCTATGAGTATGTTAATCGCAATGTCGAGAAGTATGAGGACGAACAATCGGAATTCATTGTTTTTCCATTAGCAAAGGAATCGGGTTTTAGAACAAGGACAGACGGAGAGATTGTTCGCAATAAAATAATTAACTTTTACAACATTTCTGGTAAACCAGTTAAAATTGATTTTACAGGTATCACTGAAAAGGTTACTTCTTCATTTGTCGATGAAGTAATTGCAAAACTTTACGACGCATATGGATTTGACGTGTTTCATTCACGATTTAGGATTGTTGGAAACGATGACTACCTGAACATACTTATCAAGCAAACTATAGACACGAGAACCGTCTCAAATATTTCGAAATTATTGACAACATAATGTGTCAATGTTAAAGTATCGCTGTAGGTTAGTGTTTCACTAGGAGCTGGAGTGAACATAACCAGTGAAAATGTTTGAAAAAGAGCCGCTAAGGCTCTTTTTTTTGTGGTAATTGATTATCCTTTTGCTTTCTCCGCTAACCGGATATACACAAGCGTGCCTTCTTTTTTGAAGTTAAAGCCTTTGGCTTCGAAGAAATGGATGGGACGGATGTTCTTCCCGTAGTTCCGGGGATTGAAGCCTGGGTATTTCTTGCTGAGGAGGTTGTTGGCAAGAGACCAATAGACCCAGCCGTCATTCTCGGCGTTTTCGGCCACGACGGATTCCAGGTAACCGACGATGTCTTCGATCGGGGTGATGCTGTTTTCAAACGTTTCTTTGACTTTCACTTCGCCGGGGACGCCGGGGACCACCACCGGTTTCGGTTTGAACTTCTTCGGCGCGGCTAAGTTACGGATCTTATCGAGATAGATGAACTGTTCGCAGGAGTTGACGAGCGAGGTCGGGGTTTTGGTTTCGCCCATGCCGATCACCATCATCTTGTCTTCTTTTAAGCGGGTGACCAGTTTCGTGAAGTCGCTGTCGCTGCTCACTAAGCAGAAACAATCGACTTTGCCTTTATAGAGAATATCCATCGCGTCGATGATGAGGGTAAAGTCAGAGACGTTCTTTCCCGTCACATAGGCATATTGCTGGACCGGGGTTAAGCTATATTCGATGCATTTCGGTTTCCACGGTTTCAGTAAGTCCGTGGTCCAGTCGCCATAGACGCGGCGATAGGTAATCGAACCGAACTTATTGGCTTCATCGATGATGTAGCTGATGTAATCGGCGGAGATGTTCTCGGCGTCGATGAGCAGCGCGATATTATAATCTAACGGCAAACTCTTTTCTAAGGAAATGTTTTTTTCCATACGGTATCCTTCTTTCATAAACGAACAGGTACCTTCATTATATTCGAGATGACCTCAAATGTCTTTAAAGGATACGAAAAGACTGATAAAAGCAGCATCCGGTTACCGAAGGCCGATGTTTACCTGATTTTGCCAAATAAACTTTCCTCGTATTTGTTTCATAATGCCGATGAATCGGGGCTTTTGAGTTGTCAGGATGCTATGATGCCTTTCGGAATGATCATCAAAATCGATGATCTCGGGTGAGGTTACATCATAAAAACGAAATACAAACATCAGTTGCTGCTCACTGACGATAAATACTTGGATAAGGGTTTCTCGAAGCTAAATCGGCGCGTTCTTGTCATCGAACAAAATCGCCATGGTTGCTTGGCAGTAGTGAAATTAAATAGCCTGCAAGGAAAAGAAAAGAAAGTATCTGAAGGTCGCCTTCTTCCTCTAGGCAAAAACAAAGGAACGGATTTTGGGGTCGATGTAAACTTGTATACAGAACAATCAGATCACTCACCCATAAAGGTGGGTCATGAGTTCCGTCCATCACCATGGCATCTTCGCAAAAACAAACGAACGTTAGTGAAAAAGCACATTTATTCGAATATTTTGAATAAAGGGATTTCGAAAAACAATCGACGGAAGAAAAAACGTTTCTTGAGCAAATAAAAACCGAGGAACCTGTTATCCTCGGTATTTCCGCCGCATGGTATTGCGGAGGTTGCAGCCGTGAACTGCCTGTGCGCCTTACTGCGCAAACATAAGCAAGATTCGGCACGCCGCCGACATAACGCCAATGGCCCATAGTGTTCTCTGTGCTGTAGTAATAACGGGTCGCTCCAGTCAATGCTTCGTTAAGATCGTTAAACGTCATCGCGCCCCACTGCGCCATATTCCCTCCGTAAAACACGCTCGCTAAGGCCGTACAGCCCCAAAACGCATAAGGTTGAATACTTGTGAGGCTGACCGGTATCACGATGCTGCTCAGCAGCTTGCAGTCAAAAAACGCGCTATAGCCGAGGTAGGACACGCCCTCAGCGATAATCACAGAAGTCAGGCTTTGGCAATTGTAAAAAGCGCCATCGCCGATGCTCGTCGCGGTGCTCGGAATGACGATGCTCGTAAAAACGCAGGAAAAGAATGCGCATAGATTAATCGTCGTGAGGCCTTCCGGTAACGTAATACCAGGAAGGGAAGTACAGGTCGAGAAGGCCCAATCGCCGATCGTCCTGACAGTCGAAGGGAGATTGATATTTGTAATACTGCTGGTGTCGAAAGCGTAGGCCCCGATATCGGTCAGGC
>JAPLKQ010000201.1 GCA_026387995.1 Bacillota bacterium | reverse complement strand
TCGATTAATGGGTGACGGGCCGAATGTAGCGATATCATCTGCTTTTTCTGTAGATGGGCCACAAATCCCAAAATCTCATTTCCATAGAGGGCTTTTGCTTCCACAAAATCCAGATAACCGAGCATATGGTTATTCTTTTTGACGCTATCGGCATCGGCTAAAACTAAGGCCGTCAAGGCCTTGAGAATCCGGTGCATTTCATCAAGTTCTTCCTGTCGCAAAAGATAGACTTTATTGTTCATTTCGACGATGGTTCCCGGTTCAATGAACGTGGTATTCCCGGTATCGCTGATATCATGGATGATGCCTGGCACTTTCCGTTTGTCGCCGGTGCGCACCGGTAAGACGAAATGACCGTTACGGAGCGTAACGTTCGCATCGGAGAGATAAGCGGAATACGTATGGACTAAACTGCTGATGCGATTTTGCAGTTCCTGTTCCGCGGCAAGGATTTTTTTACGGATGCTTTTGAGTGCCGGCGAGGCCGTATCATAAATGGTCAGGCTCGGGGTAATCACTTTTCGGATGTTTTTTTCTAGGGGGGTCAAGTCGACAAAGTCTTTCACGTAATTACGGAGGCGGTCATAGGGACCTTCCGCTTTGTTGAAATATTTGATTACCGCCATCGAAGTGACGATGTCATCGGCAATATGGTCAAAATCGCCTGGTGTCAGGACGCCGCCTTTTCGCGCTAATTCAATCAGTGGCATAACATCAATCGAAAACGATAAAGGCAAGTTGCTATATCGGAGGATGAGCGAAGACATCTCGTCGAGCGTCATGAGTTCTTCAGAAAGCGATTCGATATCCGAAAACATCACGAGGTCGTCGATGGCATGTCGAGCCATCTCCCCTTTCGCGTAGTTTTTGATTTTCTCTTTAATTAAATCGAATTCAAACGCTTGGTAAGCAGTTTTCACGTTCATCACCTTTTTTAATGATAGCACATATCGAGACCCCGTTTGCTATGAATAGCAACCAAAAAATGCTATCATAATCGCAGGTAAAAAAATGGCGAATATCTCCACGACGATCAAAGTTAAAATGAAAACGCTCAACGACATGCAGGTTTTTTATCAGGATGCCTTGATAAACAACCCCGGCGAATATGTTTTGTTTTCGGCACGCAGCCATGGCGTCGTCATCACTGCTTATAAAGGGAAAAATCCCGATTCTTTTAAAGTCTTTTTTGTCGGCGATGAGGCCCTCGAAGAAGCGCGCATTTGGGATAAAACCGCCAAAGAAAACGTCGCCAAAAAAACGGTTGCGACGCACTGGCTAAACACTCATGAGCAGATTGGCAGCGATGAAGTCGGGACGGGCGATTTTTTCGGCCCCGTGGTCGTGGTCGCTACCTACGTAACTGCAGAAGACATCGCGGAAATCAAACTACTCGGCGTCGATGACTCCAAGAAACTGACCGATGACTTCATTCTCCTGATCGGTCCCAAAATCATCCGCAAATACCTATGAATTCCATTAAGGCGATGCTCCATAACAAAGCCCTATTCAACCTGCAGAAAAAGTACAATGCTTCATGCCCTGTTTTTGTCGATCAATTTTGCCTGCCCGCCACCTATTTCCGTTATCTCAGCGCTGAAAAAGAAGTCGTCCGCAAAATCACCTTTCGGACCAAAGGCGAAAGCTATTTCCCGAGCGTCGCTCTCGCCAGCGTCATCGCCCGTTATTCATTCCTCATGAAAATGTCTGAAATGGGCGAACGGTATGGCGCCAAGATTCCCTTTGGGGCGTCCGGCGCGGTCGATGCGTTTGCCAAAAAGTTATACCAAAAGATCGGCGCTGCCGAATTTGATAAACTGGTCAAGAAAAACTTCAAAAATTACCGAACCATCGTCGGTGAATAATGCTTGAGGCCGTGAACGCCTATTCTTGGCGTAATTTTTCTAATACTTTTTGAAAATAATCCGGTAACGGGGCTTCGAAGGTCATCGTTTCGCCCGTGCGCGGATGTTTAAAAGTAATGCTATAGGCATGGAGTAATTGGCCTTTGTCATAAATGAGATTTTTGCCTTTGCCGTAGAGTGGATCGCCCTCGATGCCGTGGCCGATATAGTCCATGTGGACGCGGATTTGATGCGTCCTGCCGGTGAGTAACCGACACGACACAAAGGTATATTGATTGAATCTTTCAAGGACATGAAAATAGGTGATGGCTTCCTTGCCGTTCGCCAGGTCGACGCCCATTTTCAGGCGTTCTTTGACGTCGCGGCCGATGGGAGCGACAATCTTGCCGTCTTCTTCATAGATAACGCCTTTGACCAGCGCATAGTATTCACGGTGCATGCTGTGGTTTTCGAGTTGCTTGGCAATTTTCTCATGCGTAAAATCATTCTTGCAAGCCACGATAAGGCCCGAAGTGTCTTTATCGATGCGATGAACGATGCCCGGCCGTTTCACGCCGTTAATGCCACTCAAATCATGGCAATGGAAGAGAAGCGCGTTGACGAGCGTGCCGGTAAAGTGTCCGTGGGCCGGATGGACGACCATCCCCGCTTCCTTATTGATGACGATGAGGTCACTATCCTCATAGATGATGTTTAAAGGGATATCTTCAGGAAGGACGCTGTCCTCGTTGATGGTTTCATCGTCGACCGTGACCACGTCGTGGAGACGTAACCGCACGCCTGATTTGATCTGACGGCCATTAACGAGAACATTGCCGTCGTCAATCAGGTTAATCACGTGGTTACGGGTTCTGTCGATGAGCAAACTCACGAGCGCCTTATCCAGGCGTTCGCCGACTAAATCTTCGGAAATGACGAATTTCTGAGCACTCATTTAGTGGCCTCCGTGGTTTTCTTTTTTTTGTTTTCATAATATTCTTCGAGAAGCGAGACTAGCAGCAAGAGCACGATGCCGACGGATAAGCAGCTGTCGGCGACATTGAAAGTCGGGAAGATATAACTTCCAAAATGCAGGCTGAGGAAATCGATAACGCCGTCGGGATAGAAGGCGCGGTCGATGAAATTGCCCCAGGCGCCGGCAATCATCATCATTAAGGCCACGCGGGTCCAAGGACGAAGGGTTTTAAATTTAAGGACGAAGTAGACGATCATGCCGATGCCAGCGACGGCCGAAATAATCGCTAGTAACCAAGTCGCGTTTTCGAACATCGACCAAGCTGCCCCGGTATTCGTGGTATAGGAAATGTAGAAAAAGCCAGGAATCACGGCAAAATCGCTTTGGGCCGCTTCCACCACTTTTTTGGACACGAAATCCAAAATCAGCAATAACACGCTCAGCCAGATAAAGGATTTAAAAAACCAGAGGAGTTTTTGTTTCATTTTACTTTCCTACCGCTTCTTGGCAGCGTGGGCAGATGTGCGTGCCTTCGACTTCGTTGAGTTTAGGGACATAGTTCCAGCACCGTTCGCATTTTTCGCCATCATGGCGTACGACTTTGACAAAGCTGGATTCATAGTCTTCGCCGACTTTTTTATCGGTGAGGGTCACATGGCTGACGATAAAGTAACGGGCAAGTTCTGCCTCGTTGAGTTTCGATAAGACTTTTTTAGTCAGTAAGCCTTTGACATGCAAATGCACGCTGGCTTCCTGGGCCGAGCCGATCAGTCCGGAAGTCCGGGCTAACTCAAGCGCCTTTAAGACATCGGAACGCACTTTGAGGACGGCGGCATATTCGCTGTGGATGCTCTCGTCATACTGATGCGTTTCTTTGGGGAAATCGAGGAGCTGGCTGGAAACGGCGGCATGCCCAGGGAGGAATCCATAAATCTCATCCATCGTGAAGGGCAAAATCGGAGTCAATAAACGCAGCAGTTGGTCGACCACTTGGAAAACCACCGTCTGCACTTGGCGGCGACGGAGCGAATCAAACTTTTCGCAGTACAAGATGTCTTTGGTGATGTCGCAGTAGAAAGCCGATAAGTCGACGCTGACGAAATTGGTGATGGCCATCATCGCGCCGGCAAAATCATAGTGTTCAAGGTCAAAAATGACCGTATTTTTGACTTTTTCGAGGGTAGCCAAGATATAAAGGTCAACCGCTTCGAAGGTTTTGGTTTGGTCTTTTGAGGGGTCAAAGCTTAAGTTCTCGCCATCGGACAGCGTGCCTAAAAGGAACTTAAAGGTGTTGCGGATTTTCCGATAGGTTTCGGCCGTTCCCTTTAAGATATCTTCGCTGATGCGGACGTCATCCTGATAGTCAATGGTCGCAGCCCAGAGCCGGAGGACATCGGCGCCAAAAACATTGGTCATCTTGATCGGATCGAGGCCGTTGCCTTTCGATTTAGACATCTTCTCGCCGGTCCCGTCGGTCACGAAACCATGGCTGACGACGGACTGGTAAGGGGCGACACCATCGACGGCGACGGAAATGATAAGGCTGCTGTTAAACCAACCGCGATACTGGTCGCTGCCTTCGAGGTATAAATCAGCAGGGAATTTCATGTGGCGGTTTTTGAGAACGCCATTCGAGGAGGAACCGGAGTCAAACCAGACATCCATGATGTCGGTTTCTTTACGGAAAAGGTTATGAGGCGAATTCGGATGGGTATAACCCGGTGGGAGCAGGTCTTTTGCTTCTTTGATAAACCAGATATTGCTGCCGTGCTCCTTAAAGAGCTGTTTGATATGGTCAAAAATCTTCTCGTCGATAATCGGCGTATCGTCTTCGGCGTAGAAAATCGGGATGGGGACGCCCCACACGCGCTGACGGGAAATACACCAGTCGCCGCGGTCGTGAATCATATTGTAGATGCGCTTTTTGCCCCATTCAGGCGTCCATTGCACGCGGTCGATTTCCGCCAACAACTTCTCGCGGATAGGCGCGATGCTGCAGAACCATTGCGGGGTCGCACGGTAGATTAAAGGCTTGCCCGTCCGCCAGTCATGCGGATAAGCGTGGACGATGATCGATTCTTTAAGTAATGCGCCGCTGCTACGAAGCATCGTCAGGATTTTTTCGTTGGCGTCTTCATAGAATAGCCCGGCTAATTCGGGGCCGGCTTCGGCGGTCATGACGCCTTTTCCGTCGACCGGACAAAACGCCGGCAGGTTATATTTCTTGCCGACGATGAAGTCATCTTCGCCGTGTCCAGGCGCCGTGTGGACGGCTCCGGTGCCGGCGTCATCGGTGACGTGTTCACCTAAAATGACAATGGATTCGCGGTCATAGAACGGATGCTTTGTGGTGACGTATTCTAATTTACGGCCTTTAAAGGACTTTACAAGCGTGCATTCTTTGAAACCGAGTTCCGCTTGAAGCGATTCGTGGAATTTTTTAAGGAAAACAAAATTGCCTTTCTCGGTATGGAAAAGGCCATATTCAAAATCGGGATGGAGCGAGATGGCAAGGTTCGCCGGCAAGGTCCATGGGGTCGTCGTCCAAATGATGATCTTGTCGCCTTTAGCGAGAACGCCTTTGCCGTCAATGACGTCAAAAGCCACGAAAACGGCGTGGCTCTTCACGTCGGCATATTCAATCTCGGCTTCGGCCAGCGCGGATTCGCTGCTCGGGGACCAATAGACCGGTTTCAAGCCTTTGAAAATCAAGCCTTTGAGGGCCATTTTCGCGAACACTTCAATCTGCCAGGCTTCAAATTCGGGTTGTAACGTCAAATACGGATGCGCGAAATCGCCCATCACGCCCAAACGTTTGATCTGGGCTTTCTGACGCTCCACCTGTTCTTTGGCGTAACTCTCGCACTTATCGCGGAAAATCGGCACCGGAAGGGCCTTTCGGTCAATCCCGGCCTTGGTGATTTTATTCTCGATCGGTAGGCCATGCGTGTCCCAGCCAAAAACGAACGGGGTTGCATAACCGCGCATGTTTTTATAACGGACGACAAAGTCCTTGAGAAAGCGGTTCAGCATATGACCGGCATGCATGTCGCCGTTCGCGTACGGCGGGCCGTCATGCAGCTGGAATTCTTCGCAGCCTAAACGGTTAAGAAGCATCTTTCCATAGAGATCTTCGCTTTGCCATTTGGCGACAACGAGGGGTTCTTTGACGTTCAGGTTGCCCCGCATCTCGAAGCCGGTTCTCGGCATCAGCAGTGTTTTTTTCAGTTCCATAAATACCTCCGGTAAATAAAAAACGTCCTTGTGTTAAGGACGCCAATGCGCGGTACCACCTTAATTCATCCCCCTAGGGATGCACTTCATTGCTCGTAACGGGAGTTCCGGAGACGCTTACTCAGTTCAACGTCTCGCTTAGAAGGGATACCGGTCACTGCTTAACGACGGCCTCGCACCCTTTGCCGTCTCGCTTATTTAAGCCTCGTCACCGACGTTTCTTCGTCAACGCTT
>JAPLKQ010000121.1 GCA_026387995.1 Bacillota bacterium | reverse complement strand
TTGTCTTCGATGATCGTGCCTAACATGACGATTTTTTCGTTGCCCAAGATACGGGGAACGGCAAAGCCGGAGAAGCACGGGAGGAAGACGAGAATGATACCGGTCGTCACGCCTTTAAGCGATAAGGGAACGGTGACTTTTTTGAAGGTACGGATAGGGTCCGCGCCAAGGTCGGAACTGGCGTCGTATAAGGATTTATCGATTTTATCGAGGACCGTGTAAATTGGGAGAATCATGAAGGGTAAATAAACCATGATTAAGCCGATGACGACGGAGAGACCCGTGCCTTTGATATCGATGGACCAATTAATCCCAATCTTGGCCAGCAAGCCGGTGATCATGTTGTTGGCACTGAAGAAATAACCAAGGGCGTTGGTGCGAAGCAAGATGTTGCTCCACATCGGGAGGACAAGAACCATTCTTGTTTTTAGAGCGGGAGAAGATGTACGCGAGCGGGTATCCAAGCACCAAGCAAGCGAGCGTGGCGATGGTCGCATATTTGAGCGAGTTCCAGAGGCCGACGATGACGGAAATTTCCGTCAGGCGGCTGAAATTCGCGAAGGTAAATACGGCGTTGCTGAAATGCAAGCCTTCCGTCGTCATGAAAGACAGTGCAATCATCGTGATCATCGGGATGGCGATGAAGACGATTAAGATGATGAGATAAGGTAAACTAAAGCGTTTGAGCTTGTTCATGGGACAGTTTCATGAGGTGGATCTCGTACGGGTCAATGTGCAACCCGATGGTATCCCCTACTTTAGATTCTTCATAGTCATGGACGGTGACGTTCTTTCCACCCAAGTCGACCACCATCTCAAAGTGGACGCCCTTGAAGACGACGCTTAATACCTTGGCGGTCAAAGGAGCCGTTTTGGCAGGGACGACATCGAAGTCTTCGGGACGGATGACGACATCCACGGCTTCGTTCTTTTCGAAGCCTTCTTCCTGGTACTCAAAAGTCGCGCCGCAGAATTGGACTTTGTGATCGCCGAGGACGACGCCGTCGAAAATATTGCTTTGGCCGATGAAGTTGCAGACGAAGCGGTTCTTCGGTTCGTTATAGATATCGCGCGGATGGCCGATTTGCTGGATGATGCCTTTATTCATGACGACCACCGTATCGGACATCGTGAGGGCTTCTTCCTGGTCATGCGTGACGTAGATGAAAGTGATGCCGAGTTTCTTCTGCATTTCCTTTAATTCATATTGCATGCTTTGGCGTAACTTCAAGTCGAGGGCAGCTAACGGCTCATCGAGCAGGAGGATACGCGGGTGGATGACGGTTGCTTCCGGGTCCTTCATATGGTAGTTTTTGAGGCCATAGGCCACGTTCCCAAACACATCGAGGTGCGGGAATAACGCGTATCTTTGGAAGACCGTGTTAATCGGGCGCCGGAAAGGTGGGACATCGTTGATTTTGACGCCATCGAGGATAATATCGCCGCTGTCGGGGGTTTCAAAACCGCCGATCATCCTTAAGGTCGTGGTCTTGCCACAGCCGGAGGGACCCAGCAAGGTGATAAACTCGTTTTCGTTGATGTAGAGGTTGATGTTATCAACCGCTGCTTCACCGTCGAACTTTTTGACTATGTTTACTAGTTCAATCAACTTCTTTGCCATTTCGTTCTCCTTGGTTATCAGCCACATTTATTTGATAAACATTATTATGGTATTTTTTCACCGCAATGCAATAATTATTTTTATTTTTTTTTGGTGGTTTTCGTTGACTCTAAAAAACCGCCTTTTTCGAGCCTTTTTTGGGAAGCGCTACCACAAAGTTGAAACAACAATGAGAAAGGACGATTTCGCGTTTGGGTAACCCCACAAAAAAATGGGAAACCGCAATTTCCCATTTTTCAAATTTTCTAGACAATGTAGTCTAAAGTTTATCAATGTCCTTTAAGGTGGCGACGATTTTCTGGACGCGCGCCGAGGCGACTTCGCGACTGACGTGATTTCCGAGATAATCGTAGATAATCCAGGCGGTCTCGCGGGCCTGGGCTTCAGTAAGGCCGCGGGTGGTCGTGGCTGCCATGCCGATGCGGACGCCGCTCGTGACACTCGGCTTCTCGGTATCGCCGGGAACCATGTTCTTATTAAACGTGATGCCGATCTCCTCCACTTTGTGTTGCGCGTCGACGCCGGTCATGCCGAAACTCTTTTTTGTATTGACCATGAATAAGTGGGTATCCGTACCGCTGACGGCGCACCCGAGTTTCGCAAACTCGTCAGCGCAGGCTTTGGTGTTGGCCACCACCGCTTTGATGTATTGCTTAAAAGAAGGCTGTAACGCTTCGTAGAAACACTGGACCTTGGCGGCGATGATATTTTCCAGCGGACCGCCTTGGATGCCTGGGAAACACGCAGAATTGATTTTTTTGGCCAGTTCAGGAGAATTGGTGAGGATAATGCCGCCGCGGGGACCTCTTAAAGTTTTATGCGTGGTCGAAGTCACGACGTCGGCGTAAGGAATCGGGCTCGGATGGTAACCGGTGGCAATCAGCCCGGCGATATGGGCCATGTCGACCATGAAATAAGCGCCGTTAGCTTTGGCGATTTCGCTGATGTGTTTAAAATCGATTTCATAAGGATAGGAAGAGAAGCCGGCGAGGATGAGGCGGGGTTTCGTTTCTGCCGCCATTTTGGCCATGCCTTCATAGTCGATACGGCCGTCCGCGCCTAAATGATAATGGACGAAATGATATTGCTTGCCGCTGAAACTGACGGAAGAGCCATGGGTCAAATGTCCGCCTTCGTCGAGCCCAAGGGACAAAATCGTGTCTCCGAGATTGAGTAAGGCCGCATAGGCGATCATATTGGCCGCGCTGCCGCAGTGCGGCTGCACGTTCGCGAACTGGGCGCCAAAGAGCTGGCAGGCTAAATCGATCGCAAGTTGTTCGATTTTATCGATGTTTTCGCAGCCGCCGTAATACCGGTGGCCCGGAAAGCCTTCCGCATATTTATTGGTGGGGCTCGATCCGCACAACCGGCGGACTTCGGCGCTGGTGAAGTTTTCGCTGGCGATCAGTTCCAACCCATTATTTTGCCGTTTGGTTTCGTCAAGGATGATTTGATTGAGTAGTTCCATGTTTACATGCTCCTGGGTGGGGATTCCACCGCTTTTTCATTATATCTTTTCCACGATAAAAGCGACAACAATTCAATCGCGGAATTTATCACACTATCATTTTCTTTATTGTTTTTTATTGCGCAGGTATCGTGGTGCGAACGCGCCGTGTACGAAAGAAGAAGCCGCTGCCAAGGTAAACAATAAACCCACCGAGGAAAAAAGCGATGATATAGGCTACTAAATACATGAGCCATCCCCAAACGAGGCCATAGGCCGCCTGACCGGCGACAAGAATTGGGCCGAGGACGGGGAACGGGCTTGCCAGCCACGGATTAAGGAAGAAAGCGTTCAGCCATTGATCGGGGAACGCATAATGGACGATGAAATTAATGCCGATGGAGATCACGATAAAACCAGAAAGGATGAGTGAAGCGTCGAGCCACTGCCGTATTTCCGTGCCAATGCGGCGGTTGGTCAATAAAAAGATGCCGATGCAAATCATGCCCGTATGCCAAAGCATCGTATGGATGCAAATGCTGATTTGTGAGATGAAAACAGAATTGGGCAACGCCATGACGCCAACGCCGGCAATAAACGCGTAAATGCCGAGGAAACTGTAGCAAGCTTCTTTAAACCGGGATTGTTTCAGCCACGGGGCAATCAGGCAGACATAAATAGGGACAGAGCAAAACTGGAAGGGGAAAACGTACCATTGGTAAGCACCAAATAACTTTCCCAGAAAAATCTGTTTATAAAGCTCAATGCAGAAAAGAAAAACCCCAAACCGGAATACGACTTGATCGGCTTTAGTTAAATGGCCATGGCTTTCCCCATTCGGGCGATAGAGGCGTCCGAGACGGATCGCGGCAAAGCCGACAATGAAGGTAAGGCCGATAAAAAGAAAATGGAACCAGCTATAAGGCATGGCACTGGGCGGAAATGAAGCCGGCCAATACCAGGTATTGATGACAGTCAGCAAAACGGCGGGCAGCGAAACCATGATGAAAACCACGGCTTTTTTCCGATTTGTCTGGCTTTTCATTACTCTTTGCAAAAAGAATAAACCGATTTCTAAGATAATAAAGGAGGCAATGTAGAGTAAGCCCGTGGTATTAGACATAGTGCGCCCTCCATCGATTTATTATTTAACTTTAGTTAAAGTATATAGAAAGCTGGGATAAAACGCAATTGACTCTAGTCAAAGCAAATAGTTTTGGTAAAAAACAAAAAATAACAATAAAACGATAGATGTGCGACAGAATCGCATTATGTCGTTGACAATCTTGGTGCCAAAGATAAAATAAGTAATATATAAATATATTAAGAAAAGGAAAATAATATGATCAAATTCGCGGCTTTTACCAAGACGCCGTTGGCCCATCGCGGCCTTCATGACGTTCATTTAAGTGAAAACTCCCTCGGCGCGTTTAAAGCCGCCGTCGACCACGGCTACGGCATTGAGATGGACGTCCATACGTTAAAAGACGGCGGCCTGGTCGTCGTGCACGACAACAACCTCAAGCGTGTCACCGGGTTTGACGTCAATGTCGAAGATTTAGCCGAAGAAGACCTCAAAAAATATCCCCTGCTCATCGGCGGGGAAACCATTCCCACGTTTAAACAGTTGCTGGAAGTCGTCGCAGGCAAGGTTCCGCTTTTAGTCGAACTCAAAGTGACCGGCGATTTTAACCCCGAACTCCCCAAGCGCGTCTTAAAAGCGCTCGAAGGCTATCCAAATCCTGAAAACATCGCCTTAGAATCCTTCCAACCCTACTGCATGAAGTGGCTCCGTGAAAACACGGTGAAGTATCCCCTCGGCCAACTCGCGAGCAGCAAGCTCGATGGGCAAACCAAGATGGTGCAATGGTTATTCAGGACGCTGCTCGTCTGCCGCATCAGCAAACCAGATTTCGTCGCGTACGATATCCTCTATATGCCCAGCCGTTTCGTGAAACGGGCGCGCCGGCATGGCCATCCCATCGTCGCGTGGACCGTGGATACGATGGAAAAATACGAATTAGCCCGTAAATTCGCGGATAACGTCATCTTTGAGCATATCCGTCCCGCCAACAAATATTAGTCCCTTCCCATATCGCATTTTTGCTTTTTGGGTGTTAGAATTTAGTCGGCAGTTTTAAAAAAACGAACTCGGTGATTTCATGGGAACCTCTTGATCGGGACAGTACCATGTTCAAAATGTCGAGACAAAATCCAAAGGAGGATTGTATGAAGCTTAATTCGAAAAGAACGATACTAGTCGGCTTCGCGTTTCTGCTTATCTGCATGTTCTGGTCCGTTTATGACACGGTCATCGCCAAAGTGGCGGTCGATTCCTTCGGCTTGAACCAATTCTGGTCAGGCGTCATAATGTCAATCGATAATATCCTCGCGCTTGTACTGCTCCCGTTATTCGGCGTTTGGTCGGATAAAACCAAAACCAAATTCGGTAAACGGACGCCCTACATCTTCATTGGCACGGTCATTGCCGCGATTTTCATCGTTGCCATCGGCGCGATTGACTTCATGCAGCAACAGGCGATTGTCGGCGCCAGCATCAGCGGCATCAAATCGGTGACCCTGGGCGAAGGCAGCAACGCCGTCATCAACTTCTATTACACCATCCATAACGTCCCGCAATTCTTTGCGTCAAAAGAACTCGCGGCCGTCGCTCGTTCCGCGGATATTTGGAACCTCGTTTCCAAGAGCAATATTGGTTATTTAGCAGCTTTTATCGGCATTCTCTTAATCGTATTGGTCGCCATGGCCTCCTTTAGGACCCCCGCCGTCTCGCTTATGCCAGACGTCACTCCGAAACCGCTTCGCAGCAAAGGCAACGCCATCATTAACTTGATGGGCACCGCCGGCGGCATCGTCGCCTTGGTCTACATGAGTTTCGTCACTAAAGACTACACCAGCTATATCCCAACCTTCGTCCTGACCGCCGCTTTGATGATCGTCTTCCTCGTGATCTTCATTACGACTGTCAAAGAAATCAAATGGACGAAAGATCGTCATGAACAATCCTTAGCTTATGGCATTGAAGATGCCGCAGAAGTTAAAGAAGAAGAAGCCGGAAAAGGCGAGAAGATGTCGAAACCCGTCCGTATCAGCTTCCTTCTCATCTTGGCCTCGCTGGTCTTATGGTTCATCGGCTATAACGCCGCCACCAGCAAATTCTCTGTTTACGCCAGTAACGTCCTCAATATCGGATACACCATCCCGTTACTCGTCGCTAATGGCGCAGCTTTAATAAGCTATA
>JAPLKQ010000050.1 GCA_026387995.1 Bacillota bacterium | reverse complement strand
ATCGTCTGCGTATCGCCTTCGTGGATACGGTTGTATAAGTCATCGAGCGACAATGCGCTAGTGCCTTTACGTTCCGATTCCTGTTTGACGAGACGGCGCTTGTCAGCGATGGCACGGGCTTGGCTTTCCTGCGCAAAGGCCATGAAATGGTCACCTGCGTGGGGAATTTCGCTTAAGCCGGTAATCGCCACCGGAGTGGACGGCGGAGCGACTTTCAGGATTTTCTTATATTCATTGGTCATACGGCGAACTTTGCCATAGGCAGAGCCCACGACGACGTAATCGCTATTATTGAGCGTTCCGTTTTGGACGAGGAGCGTGGCTTTAGGGCCTTCGCCTTTATCGAGAACGGCTTCAAGGACGGTTCCGTAAGCGTAACGATCGGGGTTCGCTTTCAGTTCAAGCATTTCAGCGGCGACAAGGATATTTTCAAGTAAAGCATCGATGCCAATTAACTTTTTCGCTGAAATTTCGAGGAAGATGTTATTGCCGCCAAGCTCTTCGGGGATGATATCTAACGCCATCAGTTCCTGACGAACCTTCTGGGGGTTAGCGCCCGGTTTATCAATCTTGTTAATTGCGACCATGATTGGGACATTCGCAGCACGGGCATGATCGATGGCCTCGCGTGTTTGTGGCATGACGCCATCATCGGCGGCGACCACGAGAATGACGATATCCGTGACGGAAGCGCCACGGCTACGCATCGCGGTAAACGCTTCGTGCCCTGGAGTATCGATAAATGTGATTTTCTTGCCATGGACATCTTTTTGATAAGCGCCGATGGCTTGGGAGATTCCGCCGACTTCGCCTTCAGCGATGTGGCTGCTGCGGATGGCATCAATCAAAGTCGTCTTGCCGTGGTCAACGTGGCCCATGATGGTCACGACCGGAGGACGTTCTTTCAAGTTCTTGGGATCATCGACGATTTCTAACTTTTCAAAGTCTTCTTCCGCGACGATTTTTTCTTTTTTGAAATCAAATCCGAATTGCAGACAGACTTCACCGACCGTCTCGTCATCAAGCGTGGCATTGATCGTCGCCATCTTCTTGTTGAGGAAAAGGAATTTGATGATATCGGTTGCCGGGATGTTCAGCTCTTTCGCCAGTTGGGCGACGGTTAAAGCGCCTTTGTAGATGAAAACGCCGCCATGAACTTGGTTTTTCTCCAGTTTTTGGCCACTCGACGGAACGTTGCTGACACGAACATTGCTCGTGCTATGGTTCTCGTATTTTCTTTTAGCGGTCGTATTCGTGCTTTTGCTGCGATTTAAATAAGCCATTAAATATCACCATCTTTCATTAGTGTGAGGATACGGTTAGCGATTTTGACATCGGTCACGCCGATGACCGCGACATTGTTGCGGCCGATGGCATGCCCTAATTCATCTTTGGTCGCAAAGCTAATCAACGGGCAATTGTAGAAAGTTGTTTTATCACGGGCCTTTTTCGCGGAATTAGGTCCGGCGTCACTGGCGACAATCACCAGATGGACTTTCTTTAAACCTAAGGAATAATAGACACTGTCGCCGATCACGAGGATTTTGCCATGATTGACGAGCCCAAGGAGCCCTAAGATACGTTGTTTCATTTGACGTACTTGGCCAGGTCCTCATAGAGGGCCGCCGGTACTTCCGTTTCTAAGGCTTTATCGAGCGTTTTCCGTTTTTGGGCCACGGCAATCGCTTCCAAGGATCGTTTAAGGTAAGCACCATGGCCATTCGCTTTGCCGGTGACATCGATTTTCACGATGCCTTCAGGCGTGCGGACGATGCGCAAGAGTTCGTTTTTCGGCAGGATCTCGCCTGTGGCGATACACCGTCGTAAGGGAATCTTTTTCATAGTGGGCACCTCCTCAAACAAAGGTTACTTAACTTCGTCTTCGTAATATTTATCGAAAGCGTCGTAGTCGACTTCGTCTTCTTTTTCCTTGGCGTTGACGTTGGTTTCTTCATCTTCCAAGGCTTTCAGTTCTTCGGGCGTGTAAATCTTCATGAATTTGGATTCATCGAGCGTGAGCGGTTTGATGGGCTCTTTAGTTTCCACAGGACGTTCAAACTTGGTTTCATCCGATTTCTTGTAAAACTTTTTGCGGGGATCAAGTTTTTCGCGTTCGGCATTCCGTTTGGCACGGACTTTTTCTTCTTCAAGTTGTTTTTCAAGGTCTTGAAGGGTTTTGGTGGTCCGGACGTTCGCATGCGTTTCGACTTTGGGTTGTTCGACGGACTTAGCGACTGGAGCCGGAGCGACTTCAACCGGTTTTTCAGCAGGCGTCGCGACTTCGGCGGCTTTCGGGGCTTCAAGCGGTTGCGCGGCAGTGACGACAGCCACTGGGGTTTCCGGAATGATGTCTTTCGGCGTCGGGGCGATGGAGTCAATGTAGGCTTGTTCATCGGCCGCGTGTTTCTTGGCGGCTTCGTCACGGCGGAGTTCTTCGACATTTAAGGGCTTTAAGCCTAAGCGCATCGCTTCGTCTTGTTCCTTGATGTCGATGTTATAACCGGTGAGTTTGACGGCTAAGCGGGCGTTTACGCCGCGTTTTCCGATGGCTAAACTTAATTGACCATTGGCAACGACGGCGGTTGCCGACTTTTTGCCTTCTTCAAGCACGACGCCAAGCACGGTCGCCGGTTTCAGGGCTTCAATGATGTAAACCCCGATATTCGGGTTGTAGGCGATGATATCGATTTTTTCTTTGTCTTTTCCAGCGCCGCCGAGTTGGGCGACGATTTTCTGGATGCGCGAGCCATTGGGCCCGATGCAGGCGCCGCTGGCGTCGACATTCTCGTCGGTCGATAGGACCGCGATCTTGCTGCGTTCGCCGGCTTCACGGGCAATATCCTTGATGACGACGGTGCCATCATAGATTTCATGTATCTCTTCCTCGAATAAGCGTTTGAGGAATCCGGGATCCGTGCGGCTGACGGCGATTTGCGCGCCTTTGGTCGTGGAAACGACGTCGGCGACGTAAAGCTTGATGGTGTCGCCCGGCTTAAAGACTTCGCTCGGGATTTTGTGAGAGTTCGGGAGGTAGACGGAGGTTCGTCCGATATTGACGATTGTCGACTTATCATCGACTTTTTCGACAACGCCGGTCACCATTTCCCCGATTTTATCTTTGAACGCCTCATATAAAGCGGCCTTTTCGGCTTCGCTGATTTTTTGGCGGAGCACGCTCTTGACGTTGAGGGCCGCGAGTTTGGTCAGTTCGTCGGTTGGGACGGCGACTTGCCAAATATCGCCGACTTTCAGTTTTTTGTCGGTCTTATGGGCATCTTCGAGGGAGATTTCGAGGAAGTCATCCTGAACTTCTTCGACAACGTTTTTCATATGGTACATCTCGATCGTCCCTTTGAGGGGGTCAATGTCGACGCGGACCAAAGCGTCTTCGGCAGCGCCGAGTTGTTTGCGGAAGGCTTTTTCAAGCGCTTCCTTTAAGGCAGCCAAAATGCTGTCTTTGGATACGCCTTTGGTGGCTTCCAATTCGTCGAGGGCGTTAATGAATTCTTTAGCGTTGATCATGTTTTTCTTTTCCTTTTTTTAAAATTTAACAGCGAGACGGGCGTGATCGATATTGTCGAGTGGAATATCGATTTGGAGCGTTCGCGTTTTGTCGCGGTAAGAGAGCGTCACGAGATTCTCTTTCAGAGACACGATGTCGCCCTGATAGGTATTCAACCCTTTGAGGGGTTCACGGAGATGCAGATTCACATGCGCGCCGACGTACTTTGCGAATTCGCTCACGTTGATGGCATGTTCGGCACCGGCCGAGGAGACGTCGAGGATATAATTCGTTTCGATGAGGTTGGCATCATCGAGCAACGCCGATAAGGCTTCCGAGACGCTGACGATTTGATCGAGGCCAATCCTGGCGCCCGGTTTATCGACGCGAACCCTGAGGCTCATCGTCGGCCCGTCCTTGAGGTAGCTTAGCTCGAATAATTCGTAGCCAAGATCGTGCAATTTCGGTTCGATGATTTTTTTCACTTCTTCAATGAAACTCATAATTTCCTCCCAAGAAATATAAAGAGTGAGTCGACGACTCACTCTGTAAAGAGCTGCGTTATAGTCCCGAAGGGCTCTAGCGGTTCGAAGCCCGGGCACACTTTCGTGTAACGAGGGGGCTTTTTGCATTAATATGATAGTATATATTCTTTAAAATAGCAATAGAAAAGACGATGGAGACATCGAAGCAATCTTAGCGCCCGTTTTTACCATTGGCCGCCAGTTCGGCGACGCGGCGGGCTTTCGCCTTATCTTTCTCGATATGGTAGATTTCCGTGAACATCCCGACCGAGAGGATAAAGAGGCAGATAATGAGAAAGTTAATGAAGAGCGGCGTTTGAATCGCGGCATAGACAATATACAGGCTCCCGATGATGGCCAAACTCGGGACCACGTAGCGTTTAAAGACGCTGACATCCTTGAAATCGCGGATGATCCAGACATAGATAGCGACAAAGATCGCATATAAAATAGCGATGGGAAGGACCGAAATGTCCATAAAGCCACCCCACCAGCCTTGAAAATTGCCATACCATATCACCGACCAGGCAATCGAGATGACGGCCCCGCCGATGACGCTGAATAATGGCGTGTTGGACTTATCCGTGACTTGGACGAATAACCGAGGCGCCAAGCCTTTTCCCCGGAAAGCGATGGAATAGAGTCCGCGGGTGGCCGCGAGCGTCAAACCGTTCAGGGTCCCTAAACAAGAGATGATGACGAACACCATTAACGCCGTACCGGCCAACGGGCCGAAAAGCGATTGAACCGCTAAAGTGACCGCGCCATCGCCTAAATCAGCCGACTGTTGATTGGCTAATACGCCGGCAACGCCGAGGTTATAAAGTAAATAGGCCGCCATCACGATGAGCGAGCCGATGACAAGTGCTTTCGGCAGGTTTCGTTTGGCGTCCCTTAGTTCGCTATTGATTGATAAAGCCACCGACCAGCCGTCATAGGCAAAGGCGGTCGCGAGCACGGCGACGGCCAGTCCGCTGCCGCTGGCTTGCGCTGTCACATGGGCCGCTGTCATGAAGTTTTCAGCCGTCACGCCATTACTGAGCCCAACGATGGTTCAGATGGCAATGAGCGAAACAGGAACGAGCTTGATGACCATGGCGCTCACCTGGAACTTGCCGGAAAGAATCGGCGATAAGAAGTTTAATACGAAAGCGCCGACGATATACACGCCGGCAAAAATCCATGTTGAGGAGGCATTGCTGGGGTTGACCCCGCCGGCCAGATTGAATAAAACCGTCGTATATAAACCCGATATCCACGCCAAGACACCGACGAGGGAGGGATAGTAAATCCAAGAAAGAAACCAACCGACATAATAACCCACGCGTTTACCATAACCGGCTTCGATATAATCGATGACGCCGTTCGATTTTAATACGCGCGCGGCCGCAAAACTGAAAGCATAGACGCTGACGAGCATAATCACGCCGCCGATGACCCAAGCCAATAGGGTGAAAGGCAAACTGCCGCCAGTGGCCACGAGCACGTCGTCGGCTTTAAAGAAAATACCGCTGCCGATGACGATACCGACCACCATCGCGACCGCGGTCCAAAGCCCGAACTTGGGCACCAAAGTTTTCTTCATTGTGGATATTCCTCTCTCAGCAGTGACGATTTTTATTATATAACCCTAAATCAGCGATTTCAATGAAGTGGCCGTTATTTTTTTTATATTTCATAAACAGGTATGGTTTTATCATTATTCGGTCATAAACGCATATTTAGTTTCGAAAGATGCGGGTTTCCTTACGTTACAAAATCAAACGTTATATAATGTTTCCAGAATACCATTTTGCCTAAGGAAAGGTTAAATCATAATTTATGAACCAGCCACTCCATAAACTGGGCCCAGGCGCGGTGTCGGTCACCGGTTTTTATCGTACGCTTTTACTGACCCAGGCCAGTGGCCTTACGGGCCATATCGGCGAGGTTTTTCCTGATCTCTCTAAAGACTCCGCTTGGCTCGGCGGCCACGGCGAAAGCTGGGAACGTGGCCCCTATTATCTTGATGGACTTGTCCCGCTGGCCTTTTTGCTCCATGATGAACATCTCATCGCCGAAGCCAATGTATGGGTCGACGCCATCCTTAAGTCCCAACGGATGGATGGTTTCTTCGGTCCGACCAGTAATGAAGACTGGTGGCCTCGTTTCGTTGTCACCAAAGCCTTCGCGACCTACTGCCGGCTGACTGGAGATTCGCGTATTTTGCCTTTTTTAACTGCCTTTTTCGACTACGTCATCGCTCATATCGTGGCGAAACCGTTGTACTTTTGGGCGTATGCCCGCGGCTTAGAATGTAGCGAGGCCTTGGAACTCGTCTATGAGTCGACGAAAAACGAGAAGTATAAGGAATTAGGAAAAACATTGATCCGCCAATCGATTGACTGGGATACTTATTTAAGTGATTTTCCTTATCATAAAACGACCACGCATTACTTGAGTCGGACGCTTTTCCACGCGCTTCGTCCCCTACTCGCCAGCCAAGCTAAAAAAGAGCAGGAACATCCCGAGACGGTAAAGCCTAAAACGCCCGAAGAAATTGCGACTTTCAATCACTCGAACTTCGTCCAGCATTATCTTAAGACCCATGGCGTCAATATCGCGATGGCTCTCAAATATCCCCTCTACCGCCAATACTTTGAAAACCGTGAACCGGACACCAATCCCGTCTGGCAAGGACTTGAGCAGCTCCTCAAGTATCACGGGAACGCCCTCGACTTATTTTCCAGCGACGAACACCTGAATGGCCCGAAACCGACGCAAGGCGTCGAACTATGCGTGGTCGTCGAAGCCATGTATTCCATGGAAGAAATTCTGCGCCTTACCGGTGACCCGAAGGCGGCTGATTATCTCGAATATTACGCTTATAATGCGCTTTTAGCGACATTAACGTCGGATATGTGCGCCCATCAATATGTCCAACAAGTCAATCAGAAACGTGCCGCGGTTTCCCACCACCATTTCTACGATGCCGGTAAAGACGCCACGACCTTTGGGGTCGCGCCCTTTTTCGGCTGCTGCGCCGCCAACATGCATCAAGGCTTTCCGAAATTCGTTGAGAATGCCGTCTATACCAAAGAGGACGCCCTCTATATCTATTTATATATACCCGGCCATTATGACGTTAGTTTCGCCGATGGGCATATTATCTTCGACGTCGAAACGAAATATCCCTTCGATGATTCCGTCAAAATCACGTTCGTTGAGGTTAGTACCAAAGCGCCCAAAAAACTTTTCGTGCGGATTCCCTACGGCGAACCGGCGGAAATCACCGGCGGTGCCGCCACTCGCAAAATCAATCAAGTCCCCTTAGAGGATTTAGGAATGCTGAGGACTGGCCTAAGTTTTACGCTACGTTTCTTTCCCGAGATCAAAACCATCCATGATGCCGCGAAGACATTTAGCCTCCGCCGCGGCAGTTTGCTTTTCGCCTACAAAATACCGGCTCGGGAAATACCTTTGCGTGGTCAGGCACCGTTTCATGACCGTGCTTTCGTGCCTCTAAAACATGTCACGACGCCTCACCCGGAAATCACGATGGAATATCATCATCCGGAGACTGCGCATTGCTCCGTGACGCTCCTCAATCGCCATCTTGAAGGTGACGATATCCACCATTACCTCTTTGAAATCGCCTGTCTCGAAGCCGTCAAAGAAAAGTTGCTATTTAAGAACGAACTCGTTCCTGCCGTCGAAAAGAAGTTTGTGTTGGTGCCGTATGGTTTAACGCGATTACGGATCGCGCAGTTCAAATAATGGAGGACAGTAAACTATGAAGAAAGACCAGTTAGGGGCGCGGGCTTGGACGTCGATTCTCATCTTTGGCTTATTCGGGCAGATTGCCTGGGTCGTCGAGAACATGTATTTCAACGTGTTCCTCTACAACACGATCGACGGAAACCCAGACGCCATCGCCTGGATGGTCGGCGCCAGTGCTGCCGTCGCGACCTTAACGACCATGGTCATGGGCGCGCTCAGCGATAAAGTCGGGCGGCGCAAAATCTTTATTACCATTGGCTATATCCTTTGGGGTTTATCCACGTTATCGTTCGGTTTCATTTCCACCGCTAATGTCGCTGCTTTAATTCCGACCGCGAACGCCGTTACCATCGCCGTCATCGCCGTCATCGTCATGGACTGCGTGATGACCTTCTTCGGGTCAACCGCCAACGATGGCGCCTTTAACGCCTGGGTCACCGACATCACCACTGAAAATAACCGCGGCAAGGTCGAAGGTATCCTTGCGACGCTGCCACTACTGGCTTTGCTCCTCATCTTCGGAGCTTTTGATGGGTTAACGCAAACCGGCCACTGGCCCTTATTCTTCTTCATCATCGGCGGCATCATCTCGCTCGGCGGTATCCTTGGCTTATTCCTGATTAAGGAAACCCGCTTCGAGAAACCCAAAGAAAATTACTGGAAAACCGTCATCTACGGTTTCCGCTGGTCGACGGTCAAGCAGAACAAGTTACTCTACTTATCCTTAGTGACGATGGCCCTTTTCGGCATCGCTTCGCAAATCTATATGCCGTACTTCATCATCTATTTCCAGCTGTATCTAGGATTGACGGACTATGCGTTGCTGCTCGGCGGCATCATCCTCGGGGCTTCCATCGCCAGCATCATCGTGGCCCGCTATATCAACGCCAAGAACAAGAACAAGTTCTTCTTCTCAAGTCTCTTCGTCATGATTGCCGGCTTCTTGGGCATCTTCTTCCTCGGCAATAGCGTCGGCATTATCTACGTCGGCATCGCCGGCTTCGTGATGATGACCGGGAATTTAGTGTTTACAAGCACCCTAAGCGCCAAAACCCGCGATTATACGCCAGCAGACAAAGCCGGCCATTTCCAAGGCATACGGATGATCTTCTACGTCTTAATCCCGATGATCATCGGTCCCGCCATCGGCGCTTTCATCATCCGCAGCAATAACCAGACCTTCGTGGAACTCGGCGTCACCAAACATGTCCCGACACCCTATATCTTCCTTGCCGCCGCCGTCTGCTCGCTCATCATTATCATTCCGCTATTCCTGGCCTTACGGCATGAGAAAAAAGCGAAGGCCTCGTCCTCGCTTTAACCGTCACGTTCATAACATAAAAAAAGATGGGGAATCGCTTCCTCATCTTTTCAGTTAGAGATTATCGGGGCTTAGTTACGGCATCCGCCGTCTCTGCCGCCGCCGGCATAACCATGATCGCCATGGTCTTCAGAATGTAGATGACTTCGTTGCCATCGGCATCCACGGTCTTGTAGAACTTGTAGGAAGTCTGTAGTCCGCCGGAGATCGATTTAACGGTGACTTTGAGGTCGCCATTGTCTTCAGTCTCGAGCTTGAATGAGAATTTGGAACGGACGCCATCGACGGAAACCGTGTATTTGTATGATTCTTCGTTGCCATCAATGGAGGAACTGACGCGAATCCAGTTGGCTTCGTCGATCGAGACGAAGAAACGGGTTTCGGTGTCATTCTTTTTGCCGACTAAATCGTATTGGACGCCATTCACGAAGATGATGCCTTCGAGGTTGGTCATATTGCCTTCTTCGTCGATATCGCCCACGTGGTGATGGTCATGGTTGCTTTGATATTCATTGGCGTCGCCAGTTTCTTCAGTCGTTTCGCTGGTTTCGGAGCCATCGTGATTATCGTTCCAGTTGCCATGGTCCCCCATGCCGCCCATGCCGCCGTCGCCATGTTTTCCAAGAATGGCTTCGCTCGAGGTTTCGGAACTGGTATCGGTGGTATCGGTGACGAGTTCGTTGTAGTAAAGGACGAAAGTCGAGACGACACCGTTTAAATCGGTCGTGGTAATCGTCATTTTGTAGGTGTATTCGGCGAGGTCGCTGGCTTCAGTCACCATTTGAATCGGGTGATCGGAGAGCAGTTGTTCCATAATACCTAAGTATTTGGTGACATCGACGGTCTCGACCGGGACTTCGCTGGTTTCCGAGGACGTTTCTGAAGAAACGACTTCTGAACTGACTTCGGAGGTGACTTCGCTGGAAGCTTCCGAGCTGACTTCAGTGCTGGTGGGATCCGAAGACGTGACTTCGGAACTGGTTTCGCTACTGGTCTCGCTGCTGGGCAGGTCGCCTTCCGCAAATTTAATATCGTCTAATAAGGAAACGGCCGAGACGGTTTGGAACCCCGTCACTTCGTCATTGGTGGCAAAGGCTTTCGGGGTCACCGTGGTCGCAGTCGCGCACCCGGCCAATAGTCCGGCGCTCATGGCCGCAAAGAGTACGCTCGTAAAGATTTTTTTCATGTTTTTTCCTCCGATGAAATTTAGCTTACACAGTATTAACGCGCAACCTCGTCTTTTTATTGGTAAATCATCAAACTTTTTTAATATCGTGATACTATCCGCTTTTTTCGGGTATTTTCGTTGTATGAAAGTATTATAGCAATAAATAGATAAGAAAAAAAGGAAGTTGCCTTCCTTCTTTTTGTCGGTGGTATTTTTTAGCGGGAACTCTTGTCGTACGGGATGCCTTCCGCTTTCGGCGCCCGCGATTTCTTCGAGGTGAGGGCCAAGATGATCATGGTGACGATATACGGAATCATCAAATAGATATAGAGGGATTCCTTCACGCCTTCGAAAGACGGGAGGAACGGGATGCTGCTGGCCATGCCGGACAAAGACTTGAAGAAAGCGAATAACAAGGCCGCGAGGACGATTTTCAGCGGCTGCCAGTTACCGAAGATCATGACCGCCAAAGCGAGGAAGCCATAACCGGCGACAGTCGAGGCGAAGCCACTGCCGGCCGCGAGCGTGAAGGCGATGCCGCCGATACCCACCAAAGCGCCGGAAATCATGACGCCGATATAACGCATCTTGTAAACGTTGATGCCGACGCTGTCAGCGGCCGCCGGGTTTTCGCCGCAGGACCGTAAACGAAGGCCGAATTTGGTTTTATAAATGATGACCCAAGCCGCCACGATGACCATGACGCAAATCGGGGTCGTGAGGTAACTGCTCTTCAGGAACACGCGTTCAAAGAAAGTTGCGTTGGCGCCTGCATTCGCGAGCGGTACCCAGGAGGGCGTATAAATCGCGGTCTGGCCTTGGCCTTGGATGGCCCAGGTGACGACGATGGCTAACGCCGGCGCCATCAAGTTGAGCGCCGTGCCGCCGATGGTTTGGTCGGCTTTCAGC
>JAPLKQ010000166.1:5420-6797 GCA_026387995.1 Bacillota bacterium | reverse complement strand
AACCTAAGCCCTCGCCGGAATTGGTCGTGAGGGTGACCCATGTGCGGTTACATTCCTGATAACGGAGCGAGTTGGCCTCGCTCACCGAGCAGAAACCTTCGAGTTGGTTGAGGGTCAGCATGTTGCCGCCTTTAGCCACGACGTCGAAGAACCATTTCAGCAAATAACGTTCGTGTTGCTTGAGTTCCGACTGGTCTTTCGTGCGGTCATAAACCAGCGTGTAATTGACCTTTCGTTCCGTTAAAGATTCCGTCCCGGTGTCAATATTCACGAATTTGCGTCGGACGAGGTCCATCAACGTGGCCGTGACCGAGTTTTTGCCGACGGATTTGAAGTCATATAAATAGCCCATCATCGCCGGCCCATAGTCCGCCGGTAATTCTCGGTAGTATTCATTGTAGAAATCGCTCTTCGGTTCCTTATCGTATTTTTTATAGATGGCGACGACGGAAAGAAGGATGATGGCGAGCATAACGCCCCCGACAATCACCGAGACGAGATTGGCAATCCCGTAGGTCCGGCGTTGGCCTTGGTTATAGGCCTCAAAGGTATGCTGCACATTATAAAGATGCGGGTGCACCGGGTACTCTTGCGCGCTTTGCGGGACGATTTGGCCAAATTCATTAATGGGATCAATCGTTAATGCTTCTCGCGGAAAATCAATACGCGTGCTGATGAATTCGTTGGGATAGAGTTGCGCAGCCTTAATCTCGATGGCGATACGGTTCGCATCATTTTTGTAGATGCGGGTAATCGCCGCATTATTGGAACCAAAAATATAGGCGTTGACATCGCTGATATTAATGCCGGTGGTGGGCAGAACGACAGTCACGTTGACGCCGCTCGTTTTGATATAGTCCGTATAAGCGACGGACCAAAAAAACTCGGCGGTATCGTCATATTGGACCGCGACGCCTTTAATTTTATAGGTTTGGTGGAAGGTGGTGCCATTACCCCAGGTATTGGGGCTATAGAAGAGCCATTTCCCAGATTCGGCATCATCGGGATAATAAGGGGTTCCCATCTCATCAGTCGTGGTTCCGGCATGCTCCTGATCCGTGTAAGAGAAGTAATAGTCATTCCCGCCTAGGGTACCGGTTTCGCCAGGGCCCGTCTGCGAGATCAAGGTCGTTCCTGAAGCATTGACGGCGCTGGCTGAGAAATACGTGGCGTCGAATTTGGGCTTATGGACGGTAGAACTGACATCTTCGTCATCCGCAGTAAAATAGACGATCTGTTCGCTGGCATGATAGACCATATCACGGGTTTTGCTCTCGACAAAAGTAGCGTCTCCGGCGGTATCGACGGTTACGACGGTCGTTTGGGCTGTCGTCTTAACGTCCAGCGGCGAATAGGTATAGTCATTCATTTGATAAA
>JAPLKQ010000166.1:0-5402 GCA_026387995.1 Bacillota bacterium | reverse complement strand
CGACGGTCGCTAAGTTTTTTCTCCAGAAATAGTTCATAATGCTTTCACCACTTTTTGGGGTTTGTTCCGTTAACAATTATAGCATTTATCAAAGGGTTGGATTATGCAAAGTAACGACCACTAACTGGGCATTGCAGTTCACGCGGATGGGGGCTACGGAATAGCCCAATCCGGTACTGGTCACGAAGGTCGTTCCGTCAATTTCTGTCATTCCTTGTGAATACCAAGGTTTATAGAAGTCGCTGATGGCTTTCCCAATGATGCGGATTTGCCCGCCGTGGTAGTGGCCAGAGAATACTAAATCCATGCCTGTATCGATATAATCCTGATATAAATCTGGGCGGTGGGCTAGTAGAATTTCAAGGTCAGTGGGGGCCAGAGACGCCGTGAGCGTTTCAATCTTTTCTTTGATGATGCCAGTATTACGGTAATTCCAATAAAAGGCTTGCTGGAGATCGGCATCGTTCACGCCGATAAAATAGATGCTCTCCGTACCACGGGTAATGATATTCATTTTACTATTGAGGTCAATGACGCCATAGGCATCGCGCAGGGTATCAAACGCCGCCCTTTTCTTGCTCGTGATTTCATGATTCCCGTTCACGAAATAAACAGGGTACGAAGTAAGTCCGGCAAGGAGCTCAGTTTGGACGTCCAGGTTTTTCGTATTGCGGTCAATGAAATCGCCGGTGAGAAAAACGGCGTCCGGCGATACAAGGTCAATCGCATCGAGAAGATTGCGGTTGCCATATTCCATCGGATGATTATGTAAATCGGTCAGTTGCGCCATCTTGTAACCTTCAAAACTGGCTGGTACTTTTTCGCTCGTGTAGGTATAGTAAACGACATCGAGGTCATCGCTCGACAAATCATAAAGGACCAGCGTGGCCACGCCGATAACGGTCATAAAAACCGCTAAGATCCTTAAGGTTATTTGTAGCGCTGGCTTTCGCGAGCTTGACCATTTCATAAAGAATTAGTACTCCTGAGGTCCCACATAATCGGCGATGCCGCCAAGGGTGGTGACATCGGTATATCCGAACTGCACTAAATAGAGGCCGGCCTGTTCGGCGCGCATGCCGTGGGCACAGTAGACATAAATCGGGGTGTTTTTATCTAAAACCAATTTCAAAGATTCTTCTTAAGTTCAGGAATGGCCTTTGCCATTGTTAGATATTTCAACATAGGTTTAACTGAGGGCGACGTCAAGAATCATCATCAGCACGAAGCCGACCATGACGCCCCAAGTCCCTAGGTTCGAGTGTTCCCCTAAACGGGCTTCTGGAATCAATTCTTCGACGACGACGTAAATCATGGCGCCGGCGGCAAACGCCAGTAACCATGGCATCAATGCGACAATTTGATAGGCCAGAATGACGCCAATGGCGGCCGCGACCGGTTCAACGGCGCCGCTACCGGTACCTATCCAGAAGGCTTTCCAGTTGCTCTTCGTTTCGGCCTTCATCGGGAGGGATACGGCCGCACCTTCCGGAAAGTTTTGGATGCCAATGCCGAGGGCTAGTCCAAGGGCGCCTAAAAAGGCGGAATGGGTTCCGATGGCAAGCGCGGCCCCAAACGCAAAGCCGACGGCTAATCCTTCAGGGATGTTATGGATGGTGATGGCCAAAAAGAGTTTGGTGGTTTTCTTCAGTTCGACCGGTAATCCTTCGGATTCTTTTGAACCCGGATGCAAGTGGGGGACGATGACGTCAATCAATAATAAGAAAAGGCCGCCGCCGACAAAACCAAGCGCCGAAGGGACAAACGCCCAATGGCCCCAGCCGTTGGCTGCCGATTCCGCAATCGCGGGGATGAGTAACGACCAGACGCTGGCGGCGATCATGACGCCTGCGGCGAAGCCGAGAAATATTTTATTGAGTTTTCCGCTGATGGGCTTCTTGAAAAAGAAGATGAGCGCTGAACCGGCGGTCGTCATAAAGAAGATGAAAGCGATACCGAAAAATAGGATTTGGATGTTAGTCATAGGTGATTCCTCGTTAAGATAATACCATGTTATATTTTAGATTACTTAAAAGACACGGCGGTTTTGATTGTTTTCTTTATTCTTCAATCCAGTCGAGAATCTTTTTCATGAATTCGGGGTCTTCTTCGGTAATCAACTTATAATCGATGCTATCATAGAAAGCCATTTGTTCTTCAGGTGAGGCTTTCTTTTCCATATAGGAAAGACGGGAAACGATTTTGTTATAGTAGCGTTCAGCTTCCAGCGTGAGATATGGATTATGCATTTTTTCTTCGTCGATGATATAGGTGAAATTACCGCGTCCTTTGGTCGCTTTGATATAACGGGCCAACGCATTATGGTATTTGATCAGTTGGTCGCAGCGGCTCTGGATGAGTAACGTCGGGATTTCGCTTTTATGTAGCGAATTCAGGCTGCTGTAATTGGCGTATTTGCCAAATTCAAAGAAGTTAACAATATGAAAGAATGGCTTAAATAGCTGTAAGCCATGGCCGACATCGCAAATGACGTCAGGAACATTATTGAATCCGGCGATGCTGATGAGTTTATCGGCTTTCAGGCCTAAATCAAAAAGGTTGTTAGCGACGTAACCGCCCCAGGAATGGCCAAAGACAATCCGTTTTAAGGAAGCAAGGTCCGGCCGTCTTTCGACATAGCCGACAGCCGCCTCAAAGTCTAAAAGCGCCTGCGTCAGGCCGTGGATTGATTTTCCGCCGCTGAGGGCGCAGCCCGTATAGTCAAAAGCCAGCACTTGATAACCGGCGCTCGCCAAAGTATTGATTTCAGTCGTATACGCATAATGCCCGGCACCGATGCCGTGACAAAAGATAATGAGACCTTTGATTTTGACCCGTTCGCCGCGGTAATAGATAAAACCCCGAAGGGGTTGTTTGTGGTTTCCGGCGAATTCAATCGGTTCGGTCATGAGTCCGGGGAAATCCTCTGCGGTAAAATATTTAAGGTGGCGTTTGCCTTCATAACGGCGATGAAAAATCTTGGCCATCGCGAGATAGACCAAGAGCAGGATGAGCAGGAATAAGCCAACCAAAGCGGCTAAGACGATAAAGTACCATTCCATCCAATCACCTTCTAGGGACTATTATACGATGCTATCAAAAAGATAGCATCACTAGTTCGGGTCTTTTTGCGTGGAACAGATCTTGTTGCGGCCCGTCGTTTTCGCTTCGTAGAGGGCTTTATCGGCTTTCACATAGAAGTCGAGCCATTTCCGTCCCGTAATGGGCCCGGGTAACGAAACGCCGATGCTGATGGTCACGAAGGGACTCACGGTTTTATTGCCGGCTTCAATGCCTAATTCTTTGACTTTTCTTTGTAATTCAGAGAGCAATTTTAAAAAGTGGGCATAATTTTAAAAAGTGGGCATTATCAAGATCGGTCGCGACAATGACGAATTCTTCGCCGCCTATTCTGGCTAAGGAAACACATTTGCTGCCGAGAACGGCACGCATGCAGACAGCGATTTTTGTTAGGACTTCATCGCCTTTAGCGTGGCCAAAGGTATCGTTATAGGCTTTGAAAAAGTCGATATCAAGAATGGCAACGCCCATCGATACCGAAGCCTTGGCATCCGTTTCCCACAGGTGATTCGTGACTTTTTCAAGACCAGAACGGTTTGATAATCCCGTCAGCGGATCGGTTTCGGACATTCTTTGGAGTTTGTTTGCCGTTTTCTCAATCCGTTTTTTGGAGTAAATGAGTGACAAAGAAGTCGAGAACATGATCCGGGAAATGATTAAACCTAACAGGAAGTATAAAGTCCCATTGAGCAATGCAATCCACGGATTGATAAGCTCAGGGCCAACAAAATATCCATAAGCCACCGCGACTCCCATGCCGAGGGCCGGTATCAGCAAAAAGAGTAAACTCTCAACAAAATCGAAAATCGGGAAAATGGCGGCCAGCACGAATAAAACGATGGGAACGGCGAATTCCCCGCGGACGATTCCGGTCAGGACAAATAAACTCGTTAAAGAAATCAGAAGCAAGGTCCAAAAACTTCGATAAACACCTTGGTAGGCGATGGTTTTGGCTTTGTTTCGTCTGAGCATGCTCCGCGAGACGAATAAGTAGATGAAACAAACAAGAAAGGCAAACCCATCCGCGATATAGAACCACCACTTGGGGATGATCGTTTCGGGATTAGGAATGACGCCAAAAAACTGAAGGGCAAATAAGATGACATCGAGCAAGAGAAGGCATAAGGTCAACGGAATCATACGATAGAGATTCAGTTGGGCGGTCTCATGCATGATATCCTTTCGGTCCAAAGCATCAAAAGGGACGGATTGGTTGTCAACGACGCTATAATCGTTCTCAAGCAGAAAGAAATGTTTGAAACCGGCAATATATTTATTCATGGCTTCGCCCCTTTCATCCGCTCTTGGCTTAATTTTACTTCTCAATTATATATTAAAACATTTTTATGTGGCGATTTTCTAAAAGAAAAAGGATAAAAAAATTGCGCCGCTTGAGCGCAACAGTTTTTGGTGGGGATAACAGGAATCGAACCTGCACGAGTTTCCTCTCTAGATCCTAAGTCTAGCGCGTCTGCCAATTCCGCCATATCCCCAAAAAAATGGTGCCGACGAGAGGAATCGAACCTCCAACCTATTGATTACAAATCAATTGCTCTGCCAATTGAGCTACGACGGCATGGTGGACACTGCAGGGATCGAACCTGCGACCTCTTCCGTGTGAAGGAAGCACTCTCCCAACTGAGCTAAGTATCCATTTTTAAGGCTTATTAATCATAACAAAGAGGAACGGCGATTTCAATAACGGGAAACCGAGATATTTATTCCGAAATGATTTGTTTTTTATCACTGATGCCCGTGGTGAGATTCACGGCCCACGAACCGCGGGAAACGAGAATAAGGCCAATCGATGCCTTAATCACGTCAAAAGTCTGGACAATGATATAGATGAGCACGATGTCTAAGTGCGTGAAATAGGCAAGTAGCCATGTGGTCGGAACCACGAGGACCCACATGAAACAGGAGTCAAAAAGGAACGTCAGGATGACTTTTCCGCCAGCACGAAGCGTCATATACGAACAAACAGCGATGCAGAATGAGGGAATGAAGCCGGCATAAACAAGCATGAGCTTGGTTGCCAGCAGTTTCTGTTCCGACGTTACTTCGACGAACATATAAGGCGCGACAAAGGCGACAATGGCTAAAATGCCCGCTGCGATGAGAGAAATCCAGAGTCCTAAATAGTAAAGCTTTCGATTGTTGATTTTCGCTTGCTCGATCTGTCCAGCGCCGAGAAGGTTGCCCACCATGACGCCAATACCAACGGAAAGTCCTTGGAAGACAATACCGAAAATATCCGTCATCGTCGAAACAATCGCCAGGGCCGAAAGCACGTTAGAACGCTGCGAATAGGCAAGTGACAG
>JAPLKQ010000185.1:2715-5597 GCA_026387995.1 Bacillota bacterium | reverse complement strand
GGTCCCGAGAGTTCGACGGTCTTGCCGATGTCATGAAGGAGGATGCCGGAGATGAGTAAGTCACGGTCAATCTGCGGATAGCAGGGGATGATGGCGTCGGCGAGGTCCGCCATGCAGAGCGTATGGTAGAGGAGCCCGTTGGTATATTCATGGTGGTTACGGACCGCGGCCGGATAGGTCACGAACTTATCGTAATATTGTTTGACGAGCGCGTGTACGATGGCGGAGCACTCGGGGTTAACGATGGACTTCAAATATTTGGTGAGTTTCTTTTCGAGGACCGATTGTTCGACCGGGGCGCTCATCGTGAAACGGGTGGCGTCGACGTTGGTACTGTCGAGTTTGCGTCCGCTGATGATTTTCATCTGGAGACTGTTACGGTAAAAAATAACGTCGCCTTCGATTTCGACGATATTGCCGATCTGGTAGGTTTCGGCATCTTCGGGACGGACATCCCATTTCTTGCCATCGACCACGCCGGTCTTATCTTGTAAGGTGACGGTTAAATAAGCGAGATTATTCCCCGTGACGCCTTTCGTGACGTTCGTCACCAGAAGCTGTGCGTAAATATGATCGCCGTCGGTGAACTCATTGATCCATGCCATGGTTGTGTTCCTCCAAAATCCATTTGATATCTTCATAATTATAGCCCTTTTGGGCTAGATTATTCACGAGATGCGTCCGAAGTTTTTCGCCTTTGAAGCGGCGCGTATATAACCGCAAGGCTTTTTCGTAGTCGCGGGCTAAGGCTTCCTTCTCTAAGCTTTTGTCATTATCGGGAACGCGGTTGAGGACTTTATTGATGACGGCATTGGTGAAGCCCTTGTTCAGGTAAGCGTCATAAATCCGTTGATGGCGGCTGCGGTTGGAATAGCGGTCGTATTTCTTTAAGAAGCCCGGGAGCAGTTCCATCGCTTTATCGAGTTCCTCACCGTCTATGAACTCCAGCGCTGAAATCCGTTTTTCGCTGATGCCGTCTCGGAAAAGTTCTTCTTTGATTTTCCGCTGCCCGTAGTGGCGGTCTTTGGCGTATTCGAGAAAATCAGCGACGTATTCGTCATCGTTGAGCAGCCCGGTGGCGGTCAATTGCTCGACAATCGCGGAGATCATCGCCGGATTAGCTTTTTTCTTATACAGGCGGTCGATGATTTGCTTGGTAGAATAACTGCGGACGGCAAGTAAGCCAAAGGCGTAGTCTTTGAATTTACCGACATCATTGGAATTTTGGATATCTTTATATTCTTTATCCGACAAGGTCTTGCCTTCATAAAGATAAAAATCAGCATACACCGACGGGACGACATCGAGTTTTTCCCCGCCCTCAAAAATCAGCATGACCCGTTTTTTAAGGACTTTGACTTGGGCAATCTTTCTACCAGGACTGGCGGATGGCACGGTGGTACACCTCCATGATATTGGCGTAGAAGTGCTCGATTGAATACACATCGACGGTTTCCGTAGCGGCTATCAACAATTTTTCTTTTTCTTCAATAGACATCGCGTGAATATGATTCAATTTCTCGCCAAAATCCTTTTCATTGGTGAAAAAGAAACCGGTAATATTGTTTTTGATGACGCCGCTTAGGTTTTCGTCAAAACGGGAGAGGACGATGCGGTGGCTCGCCATCGCTTCCATGAAGGTCAAGCCTTGGGTTTCGGTGACCGAAGCGGAAACAAAGACATCCCCTAAATGATAGTAGAAGGGGACCTTATCGCCGGTCACCGCGGTTGCCGTTTTTAAAAATTCGGCATAACCGCGTAGACAGATGTCGAGGCTCTTTTCTTTAGCGACGCGCCCCAAAGAAAGGACCACAAAGGCATCGTCTAGGCCATGTTCTTTTTTATAGGCCTCGATGGCCGGCCAATCTTGAACTTCTTCTTTGAATTTGGAAAAATCAATGCCGGTGGGGATGACGTTGATGTAGCGGTCGACGCCATAGGAACGCATCGCGTCCTTGGTCTTGATGCTTGGTGAAATAAACTAGTGCATTGTTCAGCCACGAAGCGCGAATACCAGCGGACGATGCCGCGCGCGATGCGGTCAAAATGGCCTTTCGTGGCGTAATAGGTATAATCCTCATACATGGTGTGGTAGGTGTAAACGGTCGGCACATGGAGCGTCCGGGCGGCGATTTTGCCAAAGATGCCGACACCAGCTTCCGTCTGGATATGGATGACGTCCAATTTCATCCCGCGGATGATGCGCATGGCTTGCGAATTAAAAAAGCCGGCCATGCGGTAGCCGTAGAGCCGTTTCAGTTCAATCCCCGGAACGCGCAGGACATTGTCCTTAAATTCCACTTTATTCGAGAAGGGATTAGTTGAGATCGCATAGACGTTATGGCCATTTTTACGTAAAACATTGAATAGGTTAAAAGTCGACGTGGCAACGCCGTTAATCTCGGGTGGGAACGTATCGCTGAATAAAGCGATATTCATTATTCTTCTCCCTTATGGGTCTCCGAAGTATCGAGTGGGGTCGTAACGACTTCTTCGCTTTCGGAAACAGGGAAACCCGGCTGCATACTAACTTTTTTGGCTTTCCGTTTAGCTTTTCGGCGCTCCACGCCAAATAAATCGCGGCGCACTTTTTTCATTTTGCTTTCTATGTCTTTACGGGACAACTGCGAAGTCTGGAACATGGTATCGGAGGTTTTTTTCCGCATTTCGTAAGTCGATTTCTGCAGTTCGATAAAGGTCTTGCGATCGGATTTGGCTGCGACCTCTTTGGGGGAACCCCGGTAAAATGCAGTCACGAAACCACCGACGATAAGCCCTAAATAAAAGGTGGCAGAACGCCAAATCAATTGGGCGGCCGTCGTGACGGCGCCGCTGCCATAAATGGCGACGAACACTTGGGTGAAGAAATATTCCGAGAATCC
>JAPLKQ010000185.1:0-2695 GCA_026387995.1 Bacillota bacterium | reverse complement strand
GATAAATAAACGGTATCGAAAAATGAAGCGGTCATGGGGGCACGAAGGGCTAACCCAATCACATAAGGGATAGAATAGAAAATCGTCAATTTGACAAAGAATAAAACGGCGAGCAAAAGCGTCACCGGGATATTGCTTTGTAAACGGCGGAGCTCGATGCGGAAGTTTTCGATTTGCGCTTGCCAGTTTTGTCTCGTCGCTTCAGGGTGTTTGATGAGTTTCATCTTAGTGCCGATGGCGACCACCGAGTTGATGGCAAAGGTGTGCATCCATTTGGAATAGGAAAGGAGAAGAATGCTGGCGATGACGGTAAAGTTAATGGCGAAACCAACGATGGATAAAGGAATCAGCGTTAATTTGAAATTACCAAAATCCGCCACCGGGTTTAGTCCGATGAATAGTGGTAATTTTAAGATCAATGCAGCAATGCCATAGAGAACAAGGACGGACTGATAAATCAAAAAGTGCATGACGAGAATAGAAGCGGCGCTTGAAAGTTCAAGCCCCTGTTTTTTAAAGGTATAGGCTTGCATGAACTGACCGCCGGAAGTGGATGGGGTCACGTCATTGTAAAAAACTCCGATCATGCCATTGGCCAAGCCTTGGCCAATGTTATAACGCGTCGTGTAAAGACGAGCTAATATGTAAAGAATCAAGCCATCGACAAAAAAAATGACGATGGCCATACCAAACGCGATGAGAAGGTAAGAAACGTTGGCGGAAGCGATCGAGGCAATAACGGCATTGAAATCATCCTTTAATGAGAAAAAGATAACCAACGCAGCAATTAAAAGAACAAGGACCATGTTGATGAGGTGCCGTTTGCTCTTTTTTTTCTTTGGGGCGGGGGTATTAGCGACTTCCACGCCGCCGCTCGTGACCACGATATCTTTTTCGTTAAGTTCCATTTATAGGCTCTCCTAAAACGTCCGCTCGATTATAACATATATTATTAATGAAAGTTATCGAAAAAAACAGCATTGAGACAAACGATTACGTGTTTTTATGATTGTAAAAAAATAGGAGACAAAACCGAGATTGAAGAAACCGTTTTCACTACGATAAAATAGCACTTTTATCGACCTTTTTGCACCTTTTTGTCTAGCATTGAACGGCCATCATTAGTATAATGATAACCGGACTGGAGGGGCCAAATCATGAAAAAATACCTTAAAATCATGTTCGCGATGACAAAAGGCCATCGTTTCAAGTATTTTCTGACTTTTTTCATCCTCTTTTTTGCGGTCCTTCTGCAACTTTTGTCGACCTTCATGAGCAAAATCCTAGTCGATACCCTGAATTATAATCCCCCCACTGGGCTGATTGATACGACCATGACGAACCTTTTTGGCGGCCAAACCTATCTTCGGGCTAACCTTTGGGTGTTCTCGCTCATCATCATCGGCATCGGCGTCGCCCGGGCCATGATTAACGTTTCCCGCAACATCTTGCGGGCCGCGGTGGACACCGGCATCGCCACCGACATGCAACTCAAACTCTTCTATCACATCGAACGCCTGCCTTATCCTTTCTTAAAGAAAACCAAGAGCGGCGATATCATCCAGACCTGCACCCGTGACGAAGAAGTGCTGCGCCGTTTCGTCATCCGCGAAGTCATGAGCATGGTTTATACCTTCTATATCGTGACCTTGTCGTTCCTTATTCTTTTAACCTTAAGTTGGAAGCTGGCCGTCAGCTGCATCATCATCTTGCCGCCGATGTTCGTCTATTCCTATTTCATCATTAAGGAAGTCCGTGTCCGTTACCGCAAGACCGATGACTCTGACGGCGTCATGTGCGCCAAGATCGAAGAGAACCTGTCCGCGGTCCGCGTCGTCAAAGCCTACAATAACGAAAAATTCGAAATCGAAAGTTTTGAAGAGAGCCTAAAAGACTATGAAAAGAAATTCATCCATTGGCGGAAAATGTCCTCCTTCTTCTTTTCGAGTAGTATCGGTTGTTCCATGTCCACCTTGGGAACCCACGGGGAAATGGTCAGGCTGTTCCCGGCGGCCTTCGGATCATATACAGGTTTGTTCATTGGACGGGTTCGCAGCGTACCAGCTAACTCCTGCTCAATCCTGCTTCGGGCGAGGTCTACGTATTTCGATACGGTCTCAGCGCCTGCGGCCCTCCGCTGATGCCGGACAGCAGCTATGATAGACGTTCCGGTCCCTAGGAACGGATCTAAAACCCAATCGCCTTCATTGGTCATTGAGAGAACAAGCCTCTCTATCAGTTCAACAGGGAACTGACAGGGGTGCTCTGTCTTTTCCACATGGTTACTTTTAACATTCGGGATGATCCAAATATCTCCTGGATTCTTTCCGAGGGGATTCGATGAGTACTCGCCAGCATGGGGTCCCTTGAAATACTTCTTTCCAGGATACTTTTGAGGCACTCGAACAGGGTCGAGATTGAAAATATGGTCGTCGGATTTCGTGAACCACATGATGGTTTCATAGCGTCCCGAGAACCGATTTGAGCAATGTAAGCCATGTTCGAAATGCCAGATAATCCGATTGCGCATCTTGAGGCCCAGTTTGGTAAATACCGGGTAAAGGACGGTATCCAGCGGAACAATCGCTCCGCGATCTACGTAATTGCCAACCTGCCAGCAAATGCTACCGCGAGTGGAAAGCACGCGAACGCACTGCTCAATCACGACGGCCTGTTGCTCAAGATAGGTTTCTAG
>JAPLKQ010000155.1:3467-4801 GCA_026387995.1 Bacillota bacterium | reverse complement strand
TTCGTCAACGATGAATTCCATATAGAATTTGGCGATGTCGACCATGCAGTTGTCTTCGTCCATGACGATGGCGCCGCCAGAACCCATCATCGAGCCAAGGCTGATGAGGTTATCATAATCAATTGGAACGTCAAGTTGGTTCTCGGTGATGCAACCACCGGACGGGCCGCCGGTTTGGATGGCTTTGAACTTTTTGCCATTCGGGATACCGCCGCCAATATCAAAGATTAACTCGCGCATCGTCGTTCCCATCGGGATTTCGACTAACCCGACGTTATTGACTTTGCCGCCGAGGGCAAAGACTTTCGTGCCCTTCGACTTTTCGGTACCGATCTTGTTATACAGGTTGGCGCCGGTACGGATGATATACGGGACCGTCGCTAACGTTTCGACGTTATTGATGATGGTCGGTTTCTGCCATAAGCCTTTAACCGCCGGGAATGGCGGACGGGGCCGCGGATAACCACGTTGACCTTCGATGCTGTTTAAAAGCGCCGTTTCTTCGCCGCAGACGAACGCGCCGGCGCCGAGACGGATGTGGACTTGAAAATTAAAGCCGGAACCGAGGATGTTTTCCCCGAGTAAACCGACGTCATTCGCGGATTTGATGATAGTCTTTAAATGTTCGACGGCCAAAGGATATTCAGCGCGAACGTAAACATAGCCGTCATGAGCGCCGATGGCGTAGCCGGCAATCATCATGCCTTCGATGACGGAGAAGGGATTATCTTCGAGAATCGCGCGGTCCATAAAAGCGCCGGGATCGCCCTCGTCACCGTTACAAACGACATATTTGACGTCGCTCTTGATATCATGGGCGAACTGCCATTTCTTGCCGGTCGGGAAACCGCCGCCGCCGCGGCCACGTAAGCCGCTGAGCAGGATTTCGTTGATGACGTCTTGCGGAGTCATCGTTTTGAGCACTTTCGCCATGGCTTGCATGGCGTCGTAGCCGATGGCCGCGTAGATGTTTTCCGGATTAATGACGCCGCAGCCATATAAAGCGATGCGCGTCTGTTTCTTGTAGAAGCTATATTCTTCAGCTCTGGTCGCTATTTCTTTCGTGATCGGATCGACATAAAGCAGGCGTTCGACGACTTGACCGCCGATAATGTCTTTTTCGATGATTTCGTTGACGTCTTCGACTTTAACGAGCCGATAGAGCGTCTGTTCGGGATAAATCTTGACGAACGGTCCTTGCGAGCAGAAACCGAAACAACCGGCTTGGTGGACGTGGACGACGTCTTCGAGATGCCGTTCGGCGATCACGCGGTTCAATTCGTTCTTGATGTCGAGTGAACCGTTCGAGATACAGCCGGTGCCGCCGCAGGTAA
>JAPLKQ010000155.1:2437-3422 GCA_026387995.1 Bacillota bacterium | reverse complement strand
CAGGTAACGATGGTCCGGTGGCCGCTTTCGCCGGTGTGGCGGCGGCGTAGCACGTCGCCGTAGAATTCACGGGCAATGTTTAATTCTTCGATGGTATTAATGCGTGTGCTCATTTGCTAGTGCCCCCTAATGTGCGGTATTTTTCAACAATGCCGCCGATTTGGTTGACCGTCAACTTGGGATAAACCTTGCCGTTGATGGTCGCGGCCGGAGCGATCGAGCAGGCGCCGATGCAGCGAAGCGCGTCGAGGGAGAATAACCCGTCAGCGGTCGTCTGCCCGGGCATGATGCCGAGGACTTCGATAAATTTGTCGGCGATATTCTGGGCGCCGCGGACATAGCAGGCAGTTCCGAGGCAAACCCCGATGATGTATTTTCCTTTAGGTTTGAGGGAAAAGAAAGAGTAGAACGTGACGACGCCATAGATTTCGGAAACCGGGATGCCGGTGCCTTCCGAAACTAACTCTTGGACTTCAAGCGGGATGTAACCGAATTCCTTCTGGATATCAGAAAGAATCATCAAGAGAGGCGTCGGTTCGTTTTTGTAACGAGCGATGATGCCATTGATGAGTTCTACCGCAGCGGATTGCAAACGGGCCATATTGATTTTCTCCTTGTTCGTTTGATACTGAAAAAAGGATTTATTTACAACGTAATTCTAACGACTTTTTATTACATAAACAACCCCAAAAAACCATCCCATAAAAAAGTAACCGCTTTTATGGTAAAAATACGCCGTTTTTGCGTAAATTTTGCAAAAAGAAAAACCCGATTAACGGGGTTTTAATGAATTACTTAGCGTTCGGATCAACCGGTTTTACGACAGTTGGCTCAACGGGTTTAGGTTGCGCAGGTTGAACCGCCGGTTGAGGGGCTGGTTGCACGACTGGCTGTGGCGCGGGTTGGACAGGGCGCGGCGCCGGTTGTACCACAGGCTGAGGTGCTGGTTGAACTGGGGTGGGTTGCACCGGGCGAGGGGCCGGTT
>JAPLKQ010000155.1:0-2395 GCA_026387995.1 Bacillota bacterium | reverse complement strand
GTTGGACAGGGCGAGGCGCTGGTTGAACGACCGGTTGAGGTCCCGGTTGCACGGGATGCGGAACAGGTTGTGGGATCGGTTGAGGCGCTGGTTGCACCGGACGAGGCGCCGGTTGAACCACCGGTTGACCTGGTTGCACGGGATGCGGAACGGGTTGCGGAACGGGTTGAACGACCGGATGGACAACGGGTTGCACGGGGGCCGGTTGGACCACCGGGTGAACGACCGGAGCGGGAACAACGACAGGCGCAGGCACCACTTTCGGGGCGACCGGCTCATCGGATTTTTTATGTTTTTTAGTCTTGAACTGGAATTCCATCGGCAGCCCTTTTTGTACGCGGCGGGCGGCTTCCAGAATCATTTTGCGTTTCTTCATGCTCTTAGAGTTGATGACTGATCTCACGATCCAGGCAATCAAGAAGATGAGGGCTAAGGCGCCAAAGACGGCGGTAATGCCCAAAAGGATGAGCGTGATGAATGTTAAACCGGTCAAAAAATGGAGGAACGGAATGGCCAGGAGTGTCGGGTACATGAACCAAAGCACGCCGAAGATGACGGCCAAAACGATCATGGCGATGAAACGGCGTAGCGGAGGTTTCGGATTCGGATATTTGAGACCGTTGGCCACTTCTTCAAGCGGTTCAAGTTCGGCTTTGAACGGAAACTCATCATCGCGTTCATATACGACTTGCGTGATGGTCGCGTCATTCTTGTAGCCGTGTTTGGAAAAGGTCTGCACGGATTTGACGCTCCAGTTGAAACGATTACGGACGGTAATCCCTGACTGGACGTCTTTACCTCGGATTTCGTCGACTCTGCATTCGAGCATATGATCCACCTCATTTTCTTAATTATATGCTATATTTTAAAATTACAAAATAAAAAACCCCGAGAATTTGGGGTTTAAAAGAGATGTTTTATTCTTTTACGAAAAGAATCTTGCCGTTCATGATCAAAGCGATCAAGTCGACGAGCCACCAAATGTAGCCCGAGATCAAAAGGAGAACGATCGCGATGATGACGGCTTCATCGCTTTTGGAGTTGATGGCTTTGACAAGCCGGTAGATGCCCCAAATGAAATCAAGGAACGGGAGTGCCAAGATGACTTTGATGACGAGCGGTTGTTGTTCCATCCAACGTGTGAATTGCATAATATTTTGTTTCCTTTCTTTTAGTACATTTTAATTATAGACTAAATTCAAGGTTTTAGAAAAATGTTTGTGACGATTGGTGCCCGTTATGGTTTTATTTAAGCAAACCAGGCGATTTTGCCGAAGGCAATCATGCACACAAAATCGAAGAGCCACCAGACGGGGAAAAAGACGCAGCTGAGGATCCCGAGAACTAGCCCGGCGACGTTCATCTTCGGCGGCATAACGACGCTTTTGACGATGCGGTAAGCGCCCCAAAAAAGATCAAGAAACAATAACGAAAGAACGATTTTCCAGCCTTTCGGCAAATTATCCATGCCATTTAAATATTCCATGGTTTCACCCCTTTGAATGAATATATTATACTGAATGCCTATCAAAAATACATCCTTTTATAAAATAAAAAAAAGGACCGATGAGGGTAAAACATCGGTCCCAAATTGTGAGGCGAAGCGATTAACCGAAAATATAAGCGAAGGAGGCAGCGCCGCCGGCGACCGTGAAAATCGTCCACAGCAAGGTGTTGACAAGGCTGCCGAGCCAGATATTGCCGGTCTTATCGTAGAGTTTACGGGAGATAATCGCGCCGAAAATGAAGACAGGGATAAGCGGGAAGAGGGCGATGTAGGCTAAGCTCATCGTCGGTTTCCATAAGACGCCCGTCGCCCGGAACGTGCCATATTGGATCGCGACATAAATCGTGATGCCGGCCACCGCGAAGAACGCGTTGATGGCAATGGTCGCCCATTCGGGGAGGTTTTTGAAGCGGTAGGTCTGATTGGCGATGCCGCTCAAGATCCACCACACGGCGAAGAAGAACGCATAACGTACCATCGTCGGAAGCATCATTGGGACATCAAACACTTTGAAGGCTAACGTCCAAATGCGGAAGTCAGTCATGAAGATAGCCCAGTTCAGATAAAGGACGATGTAAAGCGAAGTAACGATCATGACGGCTAATAATAAGGTTTCAAAGAAATTCTTGGCGCTATTGATTTTGGCAACGCGGAACGGATTGTGAACCTTATGTTCTTTGGCTTGTTCTTTGTAGCGGATCTGGTTGATCACCAAGTTAATGATGAAACCTAATAACACGACTGCAATGGTGAATAAGCCACACACGACGGCCCAAACGGCGACCCAGTTGGTCTGATCTTGCGGGAAAGCCGGCGAGAGCGGGAACCAAGCGAGGCCATGGTTATAAGCGGTTTCGACCATCCAGGCGGCGAACCAAGTGCAGGCAA